>NZ_JACVBS010000016.1:0-169492 GCF_014852545.1 Variovorax sp. VRV01 | reverse complement strand
GCACCTGCACGCCGAGCGAGGTCACTTCGAGGCTCATCTCGGTGCTGTAGCCCTTGACCAGCGGCACCATGAATTCGTAGAAGGCCTGGTTCTGCTTGCGCGCCTCGGCATCGGGATGGTGGTGCGCGGCGTCGTAGGCGGCGGCGGCCACCGAGGCCATGGCGCGGCAGCCTTCGGTGTAGGCGCGCATGGTCATCAGCATGCGCTTGACGTCGGGGTGGTGGATGATGGGCGCGCTCGCGTTCATCGACCCGTCGACGGGGCGGCTCTGCACGCGGTCTTTCGCGTAGGCCACGGCGTGCTGGTAGGCGCGTTCGGCAATCGCGATGCCCTGCATGCCCACGGCGTAGCGGGCCGAGTTCATCATGATGAACATGTACTCGAGGCCGCGGTTCTCCTGGCCCACAAGATAACCGACGGCACCGCCGTGGTCGCCATACTGCAGCACGGCGGTCGGCGAGGCCTTGATGCCCATCTTGTGCTCGATGCTCACGCAGTGCACGTCGTTGCGCTCGCTTAAGCGACCGTCCTTGTTCACGAGGAACTTCGGCACCACGAACAGGCTGATGCCCTTCACGCCTTCGGGCGCGCCGGTGACGCGTGCGAGCACCAGGTGCACGATGTTCTCGGCCATGTCGTGCTCACCGTAGGTGATGAAGATCTTGGTGCCGAAGACCTTGTAGGTGCCGTCGGGCTGCGGTTCGGCGCGGCTGCGCACCAGCGCCAGGTCGCTGCCGGCCTGCGGCTCGGTGAGGTTCATGGTGCCGGTCCACTGCCCGCTCACCAGCTTCTCCAGGTACACCGCCTTGAGTTCGTCGGAGCCGGCCGTGAGCAGCGCCTCGATGGCGCCGTCGCTCAAAAGCGGGCACAGCGCGAAGCTCATGTTGGCCGAATTGAGCATCTCGCCGCAGGCCGCGCCGATGGTCTTGGGCAGGCCCTGGCCGCCGAAATCCGCCGGATGCTGAAGGCCTTGCCAGCCACCCGACACGTACTGCGCGAAGGCTTCCTTGAAGCCCGGCGTGGTCGTGACCTGGCCGTCCTTGAAGGACGAGGGGTTGCGGTCGCCCTCGATGTTCAGCGGCGCCACCACGTCCTGGTTGAAGCGCGCGCATTCCTCGAGCACGGCCTGTGCGGTTTCGAGGCCGGCGTCCTCGAAGCCCGGCAGCCTGGCGATCTCGCCGATGTTGGCCAGGTGCTCGATGTCGAACAGCATGTCCTTGAGGGGGGCGGTGTAGCTCATCTCCATCCTGCTTCCAGAGCAGTCCCAAATTACTTAATTGACACAACTCACGTGCGGGCAAGCGATACGGACGCCGAAAGAAAGCAGTGGGCCCATATTCATCAGTCGCCGAAAGACGAAAACTCCATCAGACGACTCAAATTCCCTTTTCCTTCTTTTCATGCGCATCGACGAGCTGCGCAAGCAACCTCATGAAGACAACGCGATCTTCTGGCGACAGCGGTTCGATCAGCAGTTCTTGAGAGCGGTGAATGCTTTCTTGCAAGTCGTTGATCAGTTTGAGCCCATCCGTGGTGATCACCGAAAGCCTTGATCGACGATCGTCCGGGTTGACGCGGGTTTCGACCAACCCCTTGTCACCGAGACGTTTGAGCACTTCCGCCGTCGTTGTCCGGTCCAGCGAAAGCTCTCGCCCGATCGCTTTCTGATCCAGCCAGGGGTTCATCGAAAGCGCCGTCAGCATGCCGATCTGAAGCGGAGTGATGCTTTCGGACTTGCATAGATCGAAAAAGATCGCCTGTCCGATCTGGGTCAGCCTGCGAATGAGGAAACCCGGGCGACGCCACATGACCTGGCGCAGTGGATTGAAAGGCTCTGGGACCGGGTGCTTTGCCACATCGGCTGAGCCGACCGTCTTTTTCTGGGCGGGAGAACGCTTTGTCATCATCTCGAGATCGCTGAGGGTGTCAGCCGACGAGTTTATCGACTCCCTTGAGTGTGAATGGAAACCCAACTGCGCTTCAGGTTGCGCTAGCGCAGGTCGACCTTCAGGTAATCACCAAGCAAGCGATAAAAATCTTCCTCGTCATCCCACGGGATCATGTGCCCGGCGTTCAAGGCCGTGCATTGCGACAATCCAGGCGAGAGAGCCTCGATCTCGGCAAGGTCTTCCGGCAGCATCACCCCTCCTCGGCCCGCGGCCATCAGAAGTCCAGGCGTCCGCAGTTTGGGTAGATCGGCGTGGATGTCGTCCTCATGGAAGCCAGCATGCGCCTGGACAACAGCATCCTGGTCGCACGTATGGAGCCATTCGGCCCTCAGCCGCAATTGTTCATCTGTCCACGTGGGCGCATAGGGGCGAAGCTCTTCGGCCGTGATGCCATTGACAGCCATTTGGATCGACTCGACATACCAAGCCAGAGGGACTGGATAAGGTCGGCGGCCCGGGCCGGACATTGGCGGATCGACAAGCAGCAGCCTGGCCATGCGTCCCGGATCGAGCGCCGCGGCGCGAATCGCCACGCGGGCGCCCATTGAGTGACCCAGCACCGTCACGGATGACCACCCCAGGACATTCAGCAGATCCAGCACATCGGCCGCCATGGCATCAAGGGTCGCGACCATCCCCGGCGCGCTGAAGGACAGACCACGCCCCCGGAAGTCAAGGACATGGACGTCGAAGTGCCGAGCCAATCGTTCGGCGACGAAGCCCCAGGTAATTGCAGGACTCGAAATTCCGGGCAACAGGAGCAGTCGAGGACCCTGTCCTCCATAGCGCAAGAGGTGCAGCCGCACCCCGTTTGCACGGATGTGATAGCCAAGAAGGAAGGAACTCATTCAGACTCCGAAAATATTCATGCGGCCAACTCTGTGACGCGAGCATCACGCTCAAACCGACGTTGAAAGAACCATCGAAACGCTCGCCTGGGCCGCTTGCCTCTCCTGCAGCGAGCCATGTCAGAGCTGCGGCGGCTTTCCAAACCAGCCACGGATGCGATTCCAGAGCACGCTCCACATCATCCCGGCGACGGAAACCGTGGGTTGTGGTTCATTGGACGCAACCGTTTGACCGCCCAGCCTTCGCGTGATCTGTTTTCCAAAGTCCGCGACCATGCGGCGCACGAAATCCTTCACGAGTCCGGAGCGCGAGAATTGAGCGAGTGGACCCTGGAGGGCATAGATCATGTCCACGTGGACACGCGTGCTGCCGGCAGTCAGTTCTTCCAGGCGATAGGTGATGTCTCCCTGGGTGCGCGACTTGCTCAGGCTGTCCTGGCCGGCACCGCGCAGGACCGCGCGCTTGGCAACATCGTCGCGCTCCAGCCGCGCTGCACCGGCGAATGCCGCCGACATCGGGCCGAACTTGATCGCGATGGTGCCCTTGACCCTCTCTCCCTCGTGCGAGTCGATGGTCGCACCGGGCAAGCAGGAGGCAACCGCAGGCAGGTCGCCCATGAACTTCCACACCTGATCCGCCGGATAAGGCACATCGAAATGCACTTCGATCGCGTTGCCCTTGGCCTTGGCCTTGGCCATCGCGACGGGATCGACCTCCGCCATTTCCGCGGCAGTCACCGGATCCGCCGTGGGCGGCTTGCCGGGCGAACGCGCGGGCGGCTGCGCCTGGCTCGGTGCAGTGACCGGGCCCAGTGCCATGGTTCGCGGCAAGCTCAGTGTCTGCCGCAGGTTTTCGACTTGCGCGTCGGGGGTGTCACGCTGCTGTTGCAGCACATCCAGGATCGCGTCCACGATACCCTGGTATCCGGTGCAACGGCACAGGTTCCCGGACAGCTCGAGGCGCACGCGCGCCTCGTCGGCGTGGGGCAGACGAAGCACGATGTCGCGCGCCGTGGCGAGCATTCCGGGTGTACAGAACCCACACTGCAATGCGTGATGACGCGTGAACGCCGGGCGCAGCCTTTGCATCACTGCATCATCGTCGTAACCCTCGATGGTGGTGACCTCCTGGCCCTCACATGCGACGGCGAAAGTGATGCACGAGCGCGTCGGTTGCCCGTTGACGAGCACCGTGCATGCGCCGCAGACGCCATGCTCGCAGCCAAGGTGGGTTCCTGTCAGGCGCAGCTCGTCCCGCAGGAAGTCGCCAAGATGCATCCGCGGCTCGGCGTGCCGGCTGTAGCCGCGGCCATTGACCTGAATAGAGATGGGGTCCAAGTCTTCTTACTCCGCTTGCTTGAGATTGGAAAAAACACCGGACTGCTCGAGTGCGCGCTCGACGCAGGCCGTGAAGAGCTTCCGGTCGATGGCGTCGCGATCAGGGAGAGCGGCGCCGACGGCCGCGCTTACCTTTTCACGCCCCGCAGCCTGCGCACCCCTGCTGGCAATTTCCGCCGCGAAGTCATTCAGCAGGATCGGTGGCCCGTCTGCGGCCCCCAGAACGACGCGTGCTCGCTTGCGCGAGACATCGAAATAGACCGCCGCACTGGCCTCGGCAAATTCGCCAGGCTTGCGGCAGACCTTGTGATACCCCCAGCGCGTGGTCGGCGTCTCGGATGGCACATGAATGGCAAGGATCAACTCGTCAGCCTCGAGCACCGTTGTATAAGCGCCGAGCATGAGGCCGTCCGCCTCGATCGTGCGTTCGCCGCGCGGCGACCTGATCACAATGCGCGCACAGAGTGCAGCGAGCGTCACAACCCAATCCGCTGCTGGATCTGCATGCGCCAAGCTACCTCCGACGGTGCCGCGGCTACGGATCGCGCGGTAGGCGATCCCGCCTGCGACCTGACGCATGGGATGCGCCGCCAGCGGCGGGTACACACCATCCTCGATCTCGGCATGCGTGACGGCTGCGCCGATCTCGACCCACTCGCCCTTGCGACTGACAGCGCGCAGCGTTGGGATATTGGCCACGTCGACCACTTGAGCCGGTCGCGCCAGTCTCAAGTTGAGCATGGGACCGAAGGACTGGCTTCCGCTCATCGCCTTTGCCGTGCCGCCGCCCTTGGCCAGCACCTCGATCGCCTCATCCACGTCGAAGACCCGGGTGTATGCAAATTTCGGCGCCTTCATTTGACGAGCTCCTGTTCCGGCTTCGCGCTTTCGAGGGCCTTGAGCAAGCGACGCGGCGTCAGGGGCGTCATCAGTACCTCGGCGGCACCCGTGCCTCGCAACGCGTCGTTCACGGCGTTGAAGATCACCGCCGGCGGCGCGATTGCGCCCCCCTCCCCCACGCCCTTGGCACCGAACTCGGTGTGAGGCGAAGGTGTCTCGAAATGCTCGATACGGATGCGCGGCACTTCCGTGGCGCCAGGCAAGATGTAGTCGGCCAGAGTGGAAGCCAGGGGCTGGCCTTGATCGTCGTATGGGCTTTCTTCATACATCGCGGTGCCGATGCCCTGCGCGATGCCCCCGATGGTCTGGCCCTCCACGATCATCGGATTGACCATGGTGCCGCAATCCTCGACGACGACGTAGTCGAGGATCTCGACCTCGCCCGTCTGCGTGTCGACAGCGACAACGACCGCATGGGTGGCATACGTAAAGGTACCTGTGTCGACTCTGGGCTTGTACGCACGCGAGACCTCCAGTCCACCGAGATGAACGTTCTCAGGCAGGTCCTGCGGCGTGAGATACCACGCACCGCCCACTTCGGACAGCGGAATCGACTTTTCCCCGGCGACAGCAAACCCCTCGACCAATGCGACGGTCTGCGGGTCCACGCCCATGAGATAGCCGGCGATCGACTGAATGCGAGGCAACAGTTCCTTGCACGCGGTCGAGATGGCGCCTCCTGACATGACGGTGGCCCGAGAGGCGTAGGTCCCCGAGGAGAAGGGCGTGAGCGCAGTGTCGCCATGCACCACCCGGATCCGGGCAACAGGAATGCCAAGTACATCATTGGCGATCTGCGCAAAGCTGGTCTCCATGCCTTGGCCATGCGAGTGCACGCCGACGCGCACTTCCAGTCCGCCATCCGCGGTCATCCTGACAACCGCCTGATCAAAGCCAGGCACCACCGGCAACCCCCAGTTGGCGAAAACGGTCGTGCCGTGGGCAGACTGCTCCGTGTAGGTTGCCGTCCCGAACCCGATCCGGCGCCCATCCGGCTCTCCCCGGGCTTGCCGCTCACGGACTGCAGCGAGTCCGATCATCTCCACGGCGCGGCGCAGGCTCGCGGGAAAGTCGCCGCTGTCAAAGTGCTTGTTGGCCACGTTGACGTAGGGCATGGCAGCGGCCGGGACCAGGTTGTCCATGCGGACCTCCCATGGCTCTCGCCCCACTTCACGCGCCACGGCGTCCATGAGGAGCTCGATCGCGAAGCACACGCCGGTGCGCGCTACGCCGCGGTAGGCCATGAAACCCGGCTTGTTGGTCGCGACACACAGGGTCTCGCAGCGATAGCCGCGGAAGGTGTAGGGGCCCGGCAGGTTGCCGATCGCCTGGCCAGGTTCCAGACCGACGAAGAAGGGATAGTAGGAATAGGCGCCGCCGTCGATGGTGATGACAGCGTCCAAAGCGAGGAGCTTTCCAGTGCGGTCCGCATAGGCAGTGAGCTGGTAGTGATGCTGCCGCGTGTTGGCACCGACGATCAGATGCTCGCGCCGATCCTCAAGGTAGCGGAACGGCGTTCGGTATGTCTTGGCCAGCCAGGCAATGCACAGATCCTCGGGGTACAACTGCCCCTTGTAGCCAAAGGCGCCTCCCACGTCGGGCGACACCACGCGCACCGCTTCCTCGTTCATCGAGAGGTGCTGGGCGATACCGACGCGCAGCAGGTGCGGGACTTGCGTCGCGCTCACGACCACGAGTTGATCGGCCTGGAAGTCCCAGTAGGCCAGCACCGACTTACCCTCCAGCGGCACGATGCACTGACGCGAGAGTTCGACGGTGCGGCTGACCTTCACCTCCGCCTTCGCGGCAAGTTCATCGAAGTCGCGATTGGCCCGCAGCGTGAGAAAGACATTGTCTTTCCACCCAGGATGAAGGAAGTCTCCCGTCGCCGCAAGAGAAGACTCGGCGCCGTGGTAGACGGGAAGCTCGTCATAGGAAACCTGCACCTCCTCGAGCAGGTCTTCCGCCACTGCACGCGTGGGCGCAACAGCCATGGCGACCGCCTCTCCCACATGCCGGACCTTGCCCGAAGCCAGCGGCGGCAAGGCTGAGTACTGGTATGTGGGCAGCGAAGAAGGCGAACCGATGTCCGCAGCATCCGGCATCATCTCGCGCAAGAACACCTTCCCCGCAAGCTCCTCCGGAATTTCGACCCCCGTGATGGTGGCGTGCGCCAGAGGACTGCGCAGGAACGCGACCTCCTGCAGACCCGGCAGCACGAAGTCGCCCACGAAGTTGCCTTTGCCCACCATATGGCGCGCATCCTCCTTGCGAGGCACCCGCGCTCCGATGCCCTCGCGCTTGAGCACTCTCGCCGGAATGTCTGCTTGGTTCATGCGTTTCCTTTTCCTTGACTAATTTGCCCGGGCGTGCCGCACAGGATGTGCGGCACGGCGGCACTGTCCCAGCGATCCCAGCCGCTGCTCATTCATGCGCACAGATGACCCGTCCGAAACTGGCCCGTGACGGCACTTCGTGCTTCGTGCCGCGTACCTGGCGTTCGCCGCCGCATCGCCGACTCCATCGAAAGCCCCCGAGTGAAGCCGTGACCTCGACCACGGCGCACCCCGATCTGCGCGCGACTTCGAAAGCACTGGACCACACCCGCTTGAATGGCGGCCATGAGCAGGAACTTTCCACGCGACATCGGCGCGCGCTTCTCCACACGATCGGCTCACATCAAGAAGACGCTCACGTGCCGGACCCCGCCATGCTGCATCGCGGCTTCCGGACCGTGATCCAATGTCTCACATCTATTTTATGTCAGTACACGTGCAGAAGTATAGATGCGCTAATGCCGCGTGTGAAGACAGCATTTCTTGATGAAAACCCTGACACGCCGGACTCACCGACGTGGTGCTATTCCAGAGCGTAAATGCACTCTTTTTGCCCATCATCCAGGCGCTTTTCTATCCACTCTGGTGCAGCGCCAACAAGTACAAACCCGCACTTGAAAAGACGATTCGATGCGCTTAATATGACAGTTCACTGAGTATTTATTTCGGATCTTTCAACGACTGGATGGAGCCATGGATTGGATCAAGGTCGCCTCGGCGCAAGAGCTGAGCAACGATGAAGCGAAGACAGTCAATGTCGCTGGCTACGGTGTTGCGCTGTACCGGATCGACGACGAGTTTTTTGCAACAGACAGCATGTGCACCCATGCCACGGCTCTGCTGTCGGAGGGCTATGTGGAAGACGGCTGTGTCGAATGCCCCTTGCACCAAGGCCGCTTCGACATTCGCACCGGCAAAGCGATGTGTGCGCCGGCCACCGCGGACCTGCGCACCCATGCCGTGAAGCGGGAGGGCGATCACATCTACGTGTTGTCGCCTGCCGGCAAATGACCGCACGCGGCATCGTCATCGTCGGTGCGGGTCAGTCGGCGGCCGTCGCGGCACACGCCCTGCGCGAGCATGGCTACAGCGGGCGCATCACGATGCTGGGTCGGGAGCGCCACAGACCGTATGAGCGCCCGCCTTTGTCCAAGGCCGTCTTGGTGGCTCCCGACGCCCCCCGGCTCGACGTCCTCACGGACGAATCCTGGACGCGCAGTAAGATCGACCTGCTCAGCGGCAGCGACGCGGTTGCACTGGACCTTGTGCAGCAGCATGTTCGCCTTGCAGACGGGCAAGTGCTCGAGTACGAGATCTGCCTGCTCGCCACCGGCGGTGAGGCCGTCACGCTCGCATCCGTCCCAGCCGGCCGCCCGGGTGTGCACTACATCCGCACCCTGGATGACGCGCGCAGGCTGCGAGCCGCCCTTCAAGGAACGCCGCAAGTCGCGATTCTGGGCGGTGGATTCCTCGGACTCGAAATCGCAAACTCGGCGCTGTTCGCAGGCGCTTCGGTGACGGTACTCGAACGCGCCACATCCGTGCTCGATCGCTTTGTGCCGCCGGAGGCGTCGGCATGGCTTGAATCGCGAATACGGGCAGCAGGCGCAAGGCTCCTGCTCGGCGCTTCCTGCAGCGGCGTCCATTCACTGCCAGTCGGCCGGTTGCGCCTGAGCACCAGCACCGGCGATCTTGAAGTGGATGAGGTGATCATCGCCATCGGCCTGTCTCCGAACGACGCGCTGGCGCGCGATGCGGGACTCGAGATCGCGGCAGGTGGCGGCATTCTGGTCGACGCGTCCTGTCGCACCAGCAACGCACACGTGTTTGCATGTGGCGACTGCACCAGCCAGCGTCGTCCCGGGCAGGCGGCGCCAACGCGCCTCGAATCCTGGCAGAACGCGAACGAGCAGGGGCGCACTGCCGCTGCTGCCATGCTGGGCCTGCCTCTTCCTGCACCTGTGGTGCCATGGTTCTGGACCGACCAGGGAAAACACAACATCCAGATGCTGGGCCTGCCGGCCAGCGATCTCGAATATGTGCGCCGCGGCGACCCGGCCAATGACAAGGCGCTGTGGATCGGCCATCGGGGTTCTGTCCCATTGCACGGCGTCGCCATCAATGCAGGCGCCGATCTGCGAGCCGTTCGCCCTCTCTTCGAACGTGGGCGGCCCGTGCAGTTGCAGGACTTTCAACTGGACGCCACCAACCTGCGCGCATGGGCCAAGCAGATGCAAGCCGATGACGCGCTCACCGCTTAAACCACCTCTCTCAAAGCTAAGGAGCTTTCATGTATCAATCGCAGGCGGTCATCGGCATCACGAATGCCCGAAAGAATCCGCCCTTGGAACAGTGCGTCTGGCCAGCGGACGCCATGAACAACATCCCGGACTGGGTCTACACCAGCCAGGCGAACTATGACCAGGAGATCGAGCGCATCTTTCGGGGGGACACCTGGAACTTTGTCGCTCTGGAAGCGGAGATTCCCAACCCAGGCGACTACAAGCGCGGTTACGTCGGCGCCACGGCCGTCGTGATCGTTCGCGCGGAGGACAACACGATCTCCGTCTTCGAGAACCGCTGTGCCCATCGCGGCGCGGAGTTCTGTCGCTCCAGCCAGGGAAATACGAAGGAGTTCGTCTGCCCCTACCACCAGTGGTCGTACGACCTCAAGGGAAACCTGCAGGGCGTTCCGTTCAAGCGCGGCATCAACAAGGTCGGCGGCATGCCGGCGGACTTCAAGAACGCCGACCACGGCACCCGCCAGTTGCGCGTGGCCACGCGCAACGGCGTGATCTTCGCCACCTACTCCGACAAGACGCCTCCCCTGGAAGAGTACATGACCGAGGAGATCGTCGAGGAGTTCGACGTGCCCTTCTCGGGCAAGAAACTCAAGATCCTGGGCTACTGCCGCAACGAGCTTCCCTGCAACTGGAAGATGTACCACGAGAACCTCAAGGACCCGTACCACGCGACGCTGCTGCATTCGTTTCTCGTGGTGTTTGGCCTGTTGGTTCCCGGCATCAAGTCGATCGTGTTTGCAGACAAGGCGCATGGCCGCCATGGCTTCATGGCGTCGGCCAAGCCGGACGAGATCTATGCCACTGTTGCCGACGACGACAAGGCGCAGATGCGATCGTTCAGCGACACCCTCCGGTTGCGAGACGAACGGTTCCTGGACTACGTACGGGAGTTCAAGTCGCCCTGGTCCGCCAACATGATGACCATGTGGCCGAACCTCATCGTTCAGCGCCAGATGAACACGATGGGTGTGCGCCAGATCATCCCGAACGGTCCGAACAGCATGGTGATGCAATGGACGATGTTCGGATATGAGGACGACACGCCGGAGATGACACGGCACCGCCTTCGTCAGGGCAACCTGATGGGCCCGGCCGGCTTCCTGGGCCTTGAGGACAACGAGGCATTGAAGTTCGTGCAGGAAGGCCTGCGCAACTCGTCCACGGACAACAACGTCGTCAAGCTCGATGCCGGCCACCAGGGCACGGCACGCAATCTCATCTCCGAGTCCTGCATCCGCTCCCTCTACCAGTACTACCGGGACGTGATGGACATCCGTGTCGCGGAGAAAGCAGCATGAAGGAGCGGCTCGCCTATGCCAAGGCCACCATCTCGCCCCGACGCGCAGCCGAGTTGCGCGCCGAGATCGAGTCGTTTCACGTCGAGTACTGCGCTGCTCTGGATGCGAACGACGTCGAACGCTGGCCGGACTTCTTCAGCGAGGAAGCGACGTACCGCGTGACATCGCGCCAGAACGCGCTTCTGAACATGCCCGTGGGACTCATCTACTGCGAGGGTCTGGACATGATCATTGACCGCGCCCTTGCCGTTGCGCACTCGCAGATGTTCGCGCCGCGACACATGCTGCATGTACTCGGGATTGCGCGCGTACTGCAAGAGACGGGGAACGCGATCAGTTCTCAGACGCCATTCATCCTGATGCAGACCCTGGTGGAGGGCCCATCCACGGTGCATCTCGCCGGGGTCTATCACGACCGCTTCGTGCGCGAAGGCGACCGGCTGCTTCTTGCCAGCCGCGAAGTGGTCCACGACACGGAAATTCTCGACACCGCCTTGGCGTACCCGGTCTGAGGCCACCTAGGAAGACTATGAATCAAACCCCAAAAATCGCACTGGAAGAGCACTTCTCGGCCCCCGGCTTCGACGCGTACTCAGCCCCGTACACGCGAGCGCTTCCCGCCGAATTCGTCGCCAAGCTCGATGCCAGGCTGACCGACTTCGATGATCAGCGCCTTGCGGAGATGGACGCAGGGAACATCGAGTACGTCGTGCTGTCGCAAACGATGCCTGGTGTACAGGCCGAGGCCGATCGTGACACCGCCGTGCGCCGAGCGCGCGAGAACAACGAGTTCCTTGTCGAGCGCGTGTCGCGTCATCCGCGACGTTTCGGCGCCTTTGCCCACGTGGCCATGCAGGATCCGAGCGCCGCAGCAAAGGAGCTGGAACGCACGGTCGTCGAATATGGCTTCAAAGGCGCGATGATCAACGGCCATACCCTGGGCCGCTACTACGAAGGTGGCGCGTTCGACGTGTTCTGGGAGCGCGCGCAGGCGCTTGGGGTGCCCATCTATCTGCATCCCAACGCATTCAGCCAGGCACCGGCTCTGCTGGAAGGCATGCCGGTGCTCCAGGGCGCTGCATGGGGATGGGGCGTGGAGACAGCGGGCCATGCGTTGCGCCTGCTGTTCGGCGGGGTGTTCGACCGATTCCCGCGCCTGACCCTGGTGTTGGGCCACATGGGGGAGGCCCTGCCGTACCAGCGCTGGCGCATGGACAGCCGCTTCGCCGCGTATCCATCCGGCATCAAGTTGGCGCGCAAACCCAGCGAGTACATCGGTAGCAACATCCTGATCACCACGTCAGGTGTGTGCTCTGCACCGGCCCTGTTGGGCGCCATTGGCGAGCTCGGGGCACAGGCCGTGCTCTTCTCGGTGGATTACCCCTACGAGTCAACCGCCGAGGCCTGCACCTTCATCGAAGACGCACCCCTCGACGACAAGACACGGGCACAGGTGTGCCATGGCAATGCGCGCCGGCTCTTCAAGCTAGGCAGCCCGGAAGACCTGGCGCTGCTGCAGTTCTGACACTTCACTCCAAAGGACGAAACATGGCAGTCAGCGATTATCAGATGATCAAGGCCTGGGACGAGGTCCTGAAGCTCAGCAAAGTGGAGCGCGGACAGACGGTCTCCATTCTGTGCGGCCCCCACACGCACCCGCAGACGCTCCAGACAGCAACAATTGCAGCGCAGGCCGCGGGCGCGATCGTGACCAGGATCGAGCTGCAACCCATCAACGCGGAGAAGGCCACCAGCCGCGACCTGATGAGCTACCTGGGCGCAACGCCCCTGACCAACAACCCGGCCGCGCTCGCGGCGATGAAGAACAGTGACCTCGTCCTGGACTTGATGCTGCTGCTGTTCTCGCCCGAACAGATGGAGATCCTGGAGTCGGGAACGAAGATCCTGCTGGCCGTGGAGCCGCCGGAGGTCCTGGTGCGGGCGGTGCCCACCGAAGCCGATCGCAAACGCGTGCTGGACGCATCGAAGCTGCTCAAGAAGGCAAAAAGGATGCACGTGACGTCGCCGGCCGGCACGGACGTGACGTTCCAGCTTGGCGAATTTCCGGTCATCAGCGAGTACGGATTCTGTGAGGAACCCGGGCGCTGGGACCACTGGCCGAGCGGCTTCCTCTTTACCTTCGCCAACGAAGGCGGCAGCGACGGCACGATCGTGATCGATCGCGGCGACATCCTGCTGCCGCAGAAGAACTACGTCTCGGACAAGATCACGATGAATCTGAGCGGCGGTTTCGTGCGCAGCATCGAAGGTGACGTCGATGCCGCCCTGCTGCGCGAATTCATGGAAGCCTACAAAGACCCCGAGGCCTACGCCATCGCGCACATCGGCTGGGGGATGCAGCCACGATGCTACTGGCACACACTGTCGCTGATGGACCGCGAGGCGACGACCGGCCAGGACGCGCGCTCGTTCGAAGGCAATTTCCTGTTCTCTCTGGGCCCGAACAACGAGGCCGGCGGCTCGCGCACCACGCCTTGTCACCTCGACATTCCGCTGCGCAATTGCACGGTGGCACTCGATGGCATCGTCGTGGTTCGCGACGGCAAGGTGATCGACGGGGCTTTCCAATGAGCTTCGATCAAGACATCTACCAGAAGCAAGGATTCGGCAATGCCGTGGCGCCCGTGGCGCCCTACGGCCTGTTGATCATCGACTTCATCAATGGCTTCGCCGATCCGCTCACGTTTGGCGGCGGCAACATCGCCGGGGCCATCGAATGCACGCGCGGGCTTCTCGCCCAAGCGCGCCAGCGCCAATGGCCGGTCGTGCACACGCGGGTCGTGTACCAGGACGATGGCGCCGATGCCAACATCTTCGCGCTCAAGGTTCCCCCCATCCTTGCCCTGCGCGAGGATGCGAGCGAAAGCCAGATCGTGCCGCAACTGCAGCCGGTGGCCGGGGAGTTGGTGCTGCGCAAGACCAGTCCCTCGGCTTTCTTCGGGACTTCGCTGGCCGCCTGGTTGTCCCTGCGGGGCACACGGACCCTCCTGATTGCCGGCTGCACGACCAGCGGCTGTGTCCGCGCCAGTGTGGTCGACGCCATGTGCCACGGGTTCCGCCCCCTCGTCGTGACCGACTGCGTGGGGGACCGGTCGCTGCAGGCCCACGACGCCAACCTGTTCGACATGAATCAGAAGTACGCGACCTTGATGGCCCGTGATGTCGCCCTTGAAGCGACCACCAGGGCAGAAAACGGCGCCTCGGTCTGATACCCGTTCGAAGGTCCGTCACCTCGTTCGAACCCCTGGTGCTCACGGCACCAGACATGCCCCACCATTTGGAGAAAAGAATGACCCTCAAATTCGTTGCCGCCTTGGCGGTTTCACTCGCGACGATTGCCTTTCAGGCGCGCGCCGACGTCATCAAGGTTGGCGTCATCGCTCCGATGTCCGGACCGTTTTCAGCCGTGGGGCAAACCTGGGAGGGTGCGACCAGGGCATACCAGAAGCTCAATGGCACGACCGTGGGCAAACACACGATCGAAGTCATCTATCGCGACCTTCCGGAGATCAACCCCGCGCAAGCCAAGGCCCTGGCACAGGAACTGATTGTCAAGGAAGGCGCCCAGTACATCGCCGGCCTCTATTTCACTCCTGACACCTTGGCCGTGGCTGCGCTCGCGCAGGAGGCCAAGGTACCGGTCGTGATCTTCAACGCGTCGACGTCCTCGCTTCTCGACAAGTCGGACTTCCTGCTGCGCACTTCATACACCTTGCCGCAAATGGCGGTACCTGTGGCCAAGTACGCACTGGAGAAGAACGTCAGGAACGTTGTCACGCTGGTCAGCGACTTTGGTCCCGGTCTCGACGCCGAGAAGGCCTTCACCACGGCGTTCCTCGGCGGCGGAGGCAAGCTGCTCGAGGCCATCCGTGCGCCGTTGAAGACAACCGACTTTGGTCCCCTGATGCAGCGCGTGAAGGCGCTCAAGCCCGATGCCCTCTACGTCTTTGCCCCAGGCGGTCCTGCGACCTACGCGATGGTCAAGGCATACAACGAGGCTGGATTGAGGACGGCCGGCGTGCGCTTTCTCGGCACTGCCGAGACCGATGAGGACCAGCTGCGAGCGATCGGCCCGGATCTTCTCGGCATCGAGACGGGCATGTTCTATTCGGCAACGCACAACTCTGCGCTGAACAACGCTGTCATCAAGGCCCTTGGCGAGGTTGCCCCCAAGGCCATTCCGACCGTCCAGCTTGCGAACGCGTATGACGGTCTGCATGTGATCTATCACATGGTCAAGGCAACCGATGGGAAGCGGGACGGCGCCAAGGCGCTTGCCAGCGCCAAGGGTCATTCCTGGGAAAGTCCGCGAGGCCCCGTGAAGATCGACCCGGCTTCGCGCGAGTTCGTGCAGAACGTCTACATGCGCGTGGTCGAAAAGGACCCGGCCGGACGCTACGTCAACCGGGAATTCCGGACGTTCGAGATGCAGCCCGACTACGGCCGCACGCAGAACGCATCCAAGTGACGCAGAGTCTGAAGCATGTCTCTCGCGCTTCTTAGCAGCATCCTGATTGACGGGGTCGCGTACGCGATGATCCTGTTCATGATCACAGTGGGCCTGTCGATGACGATGGGCCTGATGCGGGTGGTGAATCTGGCCCATGGCGCCTTCGCGATGCTCGGTGGCTTCTTTGCAGCCACGATCCCGCAACGCCTGGGCGTTCCGATCTGGCTGGGCTTCGTGCTGGCCATCGTCCTGGTCGGACTGGTTGCGCTGCTGTTCGAGCGCATCCTGCTTCGGCGCTTCTATCGACGCGACGATCTCGATCAGATGCTGGTGACGATCGGGCTGATGTTCGTGGCAACCGCCGCGGTGAATCTGCTGTTCGGTTCGACGGTGACATCGGTGGCTCTGCCGGAGCTGTTCAGCGGCACGGTCGATCTGGGCTTCCGGTCCATCCCTCGGCATCGGCTCATCGTTGTGGCCTGTGGGCTCGTGGTCGTCTGCATTCTTTGGCTGGCGGTGGACAAATCGTCCTTTGGCATCCGGGTACGCGCTGCGGTCGACAACGCGCCCATCGCACGGGCCATCGGCATCGATACGACGAAGATCTATGCCGCCACTTTTGTGATGGGTGCAGCGCTCGCAGCACTGGGAGGCATAGCAGGCGCGGAATTGCTGCCCATGGAGCCGACCTACGCCTCCAAATACCTGGTGATCCTCCTGGCCGTCGTCGCCGTGGGAGGCAACGGAAATCTGTTTGGCTCATTCTTTGCAGCGTTGCTGCTCGGCATTGTGGAGACTTCGATGAAATACATGGTTCCGCAGCTCGCATCGGCTGCGTTCTTCCTGACGATGATCATCGTCCTGCTGGTTCGACCGCAAGGTTTGTTCGGGAGGCACGCATGAACACGGTCAGTGCGCCCATGACGGTGGCCGCACCGTCTCGCGCCCGCCCGTGGATGCAATTGCGCGGAGAGCTCGTGCTGCTGCTGGTGGGACTGCTGGCCTTCGTGCTGTTCCCGCAGGACCTCGGTCTTCTCACCAACATGGCGACCATGTCCATCTTCGCGCTGTCGCTGAGCCTCGTGCTCGGACAGGCCGGCATCGCAACCTTGGGCCAGGCCGCGTTGTACGGCAGCGGTGCCTACGTCGCGGGCTGGACGGCGCTGTATCTGACGGCAGATCCGATTGTGGGCTTGCTGCTGGGCGGGCTGGGCGGCGGCGTGATCGCGCTGCTGAGCGGCGCCGTGATGCTGCGGTCGACCAAACTCACGCTGGTCATGCTGACCATCGCGGTCGCCCAGCTGCTGCTTGAGCTGGCCAATTGGGCGAGGTGGCTCACGGGCGGCGACGACGGACTTGCCGGTTTCAACATCGGCCCCCTGCTGGGCCTCTGGGAGTTCAACTTCCTGAGCCACACGGGCTACTTCTATGCCTTGGGCGCACTTGTGCTCGTGTACTTCCTGCTGAGGAACCTCGTGGAGTCGCCATTCGGACTCACGGCCAGGGCCATCCGGCAGGATCCCGGACGAGTTCAGGCGCTGGGGGGTCGCGTCTACTTGCACTTGCTGGCCGTTTACACCGTCGGCGGCATCGTGGCGGGGCTGGCTGGCGCATTGACAGCACAGACCAGCAAAGTTGCCAACCTCTTCATGCTGGATTTCACGACATCGGCGGGCGTCGTGGTCATGATCGTTCTGGGTGGAACACGCCGTCTGTCGGGCGCCGTGCTCGGCACGGTCGCGTACATGACCATCCATCACATCGCATCGACCTTGAACCCCTATCACTGGTTGTTCCTCATCGGGTCGATGCTGATCGTCGTACTCATCGTCCTGCCTGAGGGCTTGATCGGGCTGGTGGACCGTGCCGGGATGTACACCAAGCGGCCTGGCCGCAGTGGGGTGGCACGATGACCCACCGACTCCAGACTCATAACCTGAGTCACTCCTTTGGCGGCCTGGCGGTCACGCAGAACGTCACGCTGTCCCTCCCCCAGGGAGCCCGCACGGCATTGATCGGTCCGAACGGCGCTGGCAAGACGACTTTGGTCAACCTGCTGAGCGGCGCGTTGCGCCCGCAGTCGGGTGACATTCAGCTGGACGGGCGCTCGATCGTCCAGCTGCCGCAGTACGCGCGCGTGCGCAGCGGCATCGTTCGCACGTTCCAGATCAGCCGCCTCTTCAAGGAGCTCACCGTGGCGGACAACGTCAGGGTCGCGGTGTTGCAGCGACACCGGGCCTCCATGCAGTGGTGGCCCTCGCCGACGCGTTCCGCACGCGTGCAGGAAGATGTCGACGAGACACTCGGCATGCTGGGACTGCACCCCTATGCGAACCGGGTGGTGGGACAACTGGCACTGGGCGAGCAGCGGCTTGCGGAGATCGCCCTGGCACTCGCGATGAAGCCCCAGGTGCTGCTCCTCGATGAACCGGGCGCAGGCGTACCGCAGGGAGAAGGCGGCCGGATCATGGAAGCCATCGGGAGCTTGCCGAAAGATCTGTCCGTCCTGCTGATCGAGCACGACATGGACCTGGTGTTCCGGTTCGCGTCGCACATCATCGTCCTGGTCGCCGGTGCGGTGATGGTCGAGGGAACGCCGCAGGAAGTCGCTGCCAACGAGCAGGTCAAGCAAATCTACTTCGGACGAGACGGTCATGCCCAAGCCCACCATTGAACTCCGGTTCGACGACGTCACCGCAGGCTATGGCGGTCTGCCAGTCCTCGAGCATCTCAGCTTCAGCGTACGCGAAGGCGAGCGCCTCGGCCTGATCGGGCGCAACGGCGCCGGCAAGACCACGACGCTCGCGACGGCCATGGGCCTCGCCGACCTGATGAAGGGGCGCATTCACTTCGGCGGCGACGACATCAGCAACGCGAGCACCTACGCACGCTCGCGCGCAGGCCTCGGCTACGTACCGCAGAGCCGCGACATCTTCCCCTCACTGACAGTGGAGGAGAACCTGCTGGCGGGCCTGCAGGGACGCTCGGCGAGCGTTGCCCTGCCACCGATCTATGCGCTGTTCCCGCGGCTCAAAGAGCGCCGACGCAACGGAGGCACGCAGCTATCGGGCGGCGAGCAGCAAATGCTGTCGGTCGCACGAGCACTCGTCGGGCAGCCGCGCATCCTGTTGCTCGACGAACCGCTGGAAGGCCTGGCGCCGATGGTGCGCGAGGAGTTGATGGATGCCATCGTCCGGATGAGTGATCAGCTCGGCGTTGGGTGCATCATCGTGGAGCAGCATGTGGATGTCGTTCTCGAGTTTTCAAACAACATGATCGTGCTGGAACGGGGCCTGGCCGCCTACTCCGGGTCTGCGGCGGTGCTGAGCGGCGAAGAGGCATTGCTGAACCGCACCATCGGCATCCAGAAATGCTGAAGACGAACTCATCGTTGGTTCAACGTGGATCCGCACATGACACCCTCTCCTGATTCACCTTCAGAACTGCGGCAGCATTGGCGCTACGTCCTGGGTTGCTTCCTCGGCCTGGCCAGCGGCGTCTCATCGCTGTACTTCTACAGTTCAGGTCTGTTTCTGAAGCCGCTCGCAGCCGAGTTCGGATGGACCCGAGGCACCGCGTCCCTGGGCTCGCTGATCAGCAGCGTGCTGCTCGGATGCGCGGCACCGCTCATCGGACAGGTGATCGACCGGTATGGCGCGCGACGCGTCACCCTGCTCTCCCTGGCGGCCCTGTCGACCTCCTTTCTGCTTCTGGGCGTTTGGACACAGGGGCTGGCCAGTTTTCTGGCACTGGTCACTGTCCTGACACTGCTCGGCGGCGCAACCTCCCCCTTGTCCTTCACAAGGATCCTCGTGGGCAAGTTCTCCCGGCAACGCGGACTGGCGCTGGGCATCGCCATTACCGGAACGGGCGTCGGGGCCATCCTGATTCCGCTGATCGTCACGCCGGCTATCGCCAACTTCGGATGGCGAGCCACCTACCTGGGTCTTGCGGCCGTTGTCCTTGCCCTTTTGCCATTGATCGCCTACTTCCTGCGGGGTGCGGATGCGGCGCCTGCAGACAAGGGCCGCCGTGCCCCCGCCGGAAGTAACCTGAAGGCTCTGGCCGATCCGCACTTCTTCCGCATTGCCGCAGTCTTCCTGTTGTGCTCGGTCGGCATCTTCGGCACGATCGTGCACGTCGTTCCGATGCTCACTGACCTCGGGCTTTCCCCGAACCGCGCCGCCGGTCTCGCCAGCATCCTTGGCGTGGCGGTCATCGTCGGACGAATCGTCACCGGCCTTCTGCTCGACATGTTCGATGCCGCGCGCTTGTCGGCGACGCTCTTCATGCTGTCTGCCACCGGCATGCTGCTTCTGGCAACAGGCCAACCGGCGCTGGTGCTTCCCGGGTTGCTCATGACTGGCTTCGCGGTCGGCGCGGAGTTCGACCTCGCAGCCTACCTGGTGAGCCGGAAATTCCCGCTGAACCTCTACAGCACCCTCTTCGGGGGTGTCTATGCCACGGTGGCCGTTGGCGCAGGCATCGGGCCATTCCTCGCGGGACGGCTCTTTGACATTTCCGGCAGCTATGTCTCGTGGCTCTGTCTGGCAGCAGGACTTCTGTTTGCAGCCGCAATGATCTGCCTCGCGGAGCGTCGGGCCGCCAAGAACCTGAGCGGCATGGTCCCAGCGGCGGGTTCGAGCGAGCGCTGAGTTCGCTGCGCCTTCCGTTTGCTCGCAATGCACAGCCTCCGTGCGCTCCTCGGCCCGCTGCGCGTGTTCGATGCAGTGTGCCGCGCCAAGGGGATCACGCGCGCCGCTCAGGTGCTTCATGTAACGCCCGGTGCAGTCAGCCAGCAAGTCAAGCAGCTGGAGGTCGGGCTCGGAGCGCAGCTGTTTCAAAAATCCGGCCGCGAGATCGAGCTCACCGCGGTGGGCAAACGACTGGCCCACCGCGTCTCGGATGCTTTCGATCGCCTGAACGATGCACTCAATGACGTGGTCGATATCCAGCTGGACAAGCGGCTGCGCCTGAAAGTGACGCCGAGCCTTGCCATCCGATGGCTGGTACCTCGCCTGCGCGGCTTCTACGCGCAACACCCCGACATCGACCTCGAGATTTCGACCATTGCAATGGCCGACGACATCCGGCTCGAGGGCGCCGACTGCGCGATCCGGCATGGCATGGGAGAGTGGGCCGATGTCGAGCTGGACCACCTCTTCGACGACGAATTTCTTCCTGTCTGCGCACCCCACCTGGCCAGGCATTTGAAGACACCTCGAGATCTGCTGCAAGCCAACCTGCTGCACTCGATGATGCGACCGGAAGCCTGGTCGCTATGGTTCAGTTCGGTCGAACTTGTAGATTCCCCGCGTCTGCATGGAATCACTTTGGCGAATGCTGCGCTGTGCTACCAGGCTGCGGCTGATGGATTGGGGATCGCCATTGCCCAGCGAGCCTACGTGGATGACGACCTCCGCAGTGGGCGGCTCGTCATTGCCGTGGATCACGTCGCCAGAACGGAGTCCGGTTACTACTTGGTCTGCGATCCGCTGAAAGCCGCAGAGGCTCCCGTGAAGCTTTTCAGAGATTGGATCCGTTCTGTCCGGTAGCAACGGGCCTCAGCCATCACCCATGAGCCCCGCTACCGCGTGCGGAGCTGGCTCAAAGAAGGCGTCAAAGGCTGATCGCTGCGATCCCGGCCAGCACGATCACCGCGCCGGCAATGCGGCGCGCAAGATCACCCTCGCCAAACAGTCTGCATGCAACGA
This sequence comes from Variovorax sp. VRV01, assembly GCF_014852545.1. Taxonomy (NCBI): domain Bacteria; kingdom Pseudomonadati; phylum Pseudomonadota; class Betaproteobacteria; order Burkholderiales; family Comamonadaceae; genus Variovorax; species Variovorax sp. VRV01. Next base: position 148,335 of record NZ_JACVBS010000016.1, on the reverse strand, counting down.
GTGAGCCGATGACGATGGAGGACTCGCGCAGTGGCGCGACGAGCGCCACCGGCGCCTTCAGCATGGCGGTGAGAACGAGGATGTAGGCGAGCGGGGAGAACACAGCCACGATGAGGATCGGCATGGCGTCGGCACGGATGGCCGCTCGAATGCGATGGCGTCGGCGCAGCAAACTGGGGGTCAGGATCAGGCTCTGCAGCAGCAGCGTGGCCGCGTAGTAACTCACGGGCGCCAGGTGCAGCGCGATGACCGAGTAGCCATCCCAGACCGTGTAGGCGGCGATGGTCGTCCCCGTCGCGGTGCCCCAGAGCAAGCCCTGAAGCGGCCGGCGGCTCCCCCTTCTGAACGGGTTGCCGGTGACGACGAGAATGCCCGCCACGACAAGCGAAGCGCCGAACATCGCGGCAGCGGTGAGCTGTTCGTCCAGGAGCAGGATCGCGAACAGCATCGCCAGCACCGGCCCGGTGCCGCGTGCGACCGGATAAACCACCCCCAGCTCGGCGCGGTCGTAGCCCGCCTGCAAGGTCAGAGAGTAGGCGGTGTGCAACACGGCCGAGACAGCGGCGCCCGCCGCGAGCTGCCAGTTGAGCACCTGCTGCCCATTCGCCATGAAGACGAGGCCGATCGGGACGCACAGCAGCGCCGAAGCGTAGGTATAGGCGCAGACGAACAGCAAGGCATCACCGCGCTTGTACTTCGAGGCCAGGTTCCATGCCGCATGGGCTACCGCCGCGGCGAGGACCATCGCGACGGTGCCGGGCGGCATCAGGCGATATCGGGCAGGTCGATGCCCGCCCGTTCCGCGCGGCGGCTGCGCTGCGGGTCGCGCAGCGCGAAAGCCGCGACCAGTGCGTCGATCACCACGAGCTGCGCCAGGCGACTTCCGGCCGCGGCCATCTGGGCCGTCAGTGGTGCCCCGCCGACGACAAGCGCGATGTTCGCGAGGGTTGCCAGCGGTGTGCCGTACTGGTTGGTGATGGCGATGAGCGAGGCGCCGGCAGAAGATGCCGCATCGGCGACGGCGAGTGTCGTCGAGGTGCGCCCGGTCGAACTGACGGCGATGACGACGTCACCGGGCCCCAGGAGCCGCGTTGCGATCATTGCCGACAGATGGTCCGCAATGCCGATGGTCGTCACGCCGACCGCCCGCAGACGGAAGACCGCATCGGCGGCGACCGTCGCCGAGGGACCGGCTCCGAATGCGATCACCTGGCGCGCCTGCTCGATGGTGATGACCGCCCGCTCGAGCGCGGACAGCTCCAGGGCTCCGCCGAGCGCGGCCAGTGCGTCAGTGCCTGCGCGGATCGAGGCCTCGAGCACCGCCGCGGTCGTCGCACCCGCGGTGAGCACGTCAGAGGGCGCGAAGAACCCGGTGGTACCGCGGGCACGCGCGATCTCGATCTTGAGTTCGGTGAAACCGCTGAATCCGATCGCACGCGCGGCGCGAATCACGCTCGGCGGCGAAACGCCGGCGCGGGCAGCCACCTGCGCGGTCGTGCTCGCGCCAACGAACAAGGGATCGGCGAGCAGGAGCTCGACGACCTTTGCCTCGCTGGCAGCGAGATCGCCAGCTCGGGCCTGGATGCTTCCGATCAACTGCAACAAGCGCGCGTCGCCTGAAACTCCGTTACCATATTCTTCCATTATGTGTAATAGATTACATCGCGCTCGTGACGAACGCAAGCATGGCGTGCGCGAACGCTGAGCGAGACGCTTGAAGGAGTCTGTGTTCATGAATACGACAAGGGCTGCATCCATCGCCGTTGTGGGTCCGGGTGCCATCGGCACCGCGGTCGCGGCGGCACTGCACGAAGCCGGTCGCACACCGTTGCTGTGTGGCCGCACACCCCGGGATCGCCTGACGCTTCTGGATGGCGATCGCCTCATCACCGTTCCCGGTCCGGTGCGGGTGGATCCCGCACAAATCGGGGGGACGGTCGACCTCGTCTTTCTGGCGGTCAAGGCGACACAGATCGAGGCGGCGGCAGGATGGCTCACCGCGTTGAGCGGCCCGAAGACCGTCGTGTGCGTTTTGCAGAACGGCGTCGAGCCGTTGGAGCGGATCGCGCCGCATGCCCGGGCCGGGCAGATCGTTCCCGCGATCGTGTGGTTCCCTGTGCAAGCCCAATCCGACGGCACGGTGCGCCTGCGCGCGGACATGCGCCTGAGCCTGCCAGACACGCCGCATGCCCGCGTGGCGGCCGAGGCGCTGCAAGGCACACGGTGCTGCGTCGAGCTGGCCACGAACTTCCGCACGCTGGCCTGGCGCAAGCTGCTGCAGAACGCGGTGGCCGGACTCATGGTGCTCACGCACCGCCGCTCGGGCATGTTCGGCCGGTCCGATATCGCCGAGCTCGCCCTTGCCTATCTGCGGGAATGCCTGGCCGTGGCGCGCGCCGAGGGCGCAGAACTCGACGACGGGGTGCCGCAGGAGATTCTTGCCAAATTCCAGGCCTCTCCCGCAGACATGGGCACCTCCATCCTCACGGATCGCGAAGCCGGGCGGCCGCTCGAATGGGATATCCGCAACGGTGTCGTCGCGCGTCGCGGCCGGGCTCTGGGCATCCCCACGCCGATCAGCGATATCCTGGTGCCGCTGCTTGCAGCCGCGAGTGACGGCCCTGGCTGATCCTGCGGCCGATGAGCGCACTGTCGCGCCTCTTCCTCTTCGGCGCCGCAATCCTCAGTCGAGTTGCTGTCCAGCCGGTGTGCGATCACAAGCCGCCACAGCCCTAATCCGCTTTGAATCCCGAAGCTTTGACCACAGGTTCCCAAAAGGCACGCATTTCGCTGAACCTGGCTCGAGCCTCAGCCGGCGAGCTTCCCGTCTCCACAAAGCCGAGCGTGCGGATCTTGCGCGCGAACTGCTCCGTTGCAACTGCTTTCCGGATCGCAGTGCTCCATTCGGAGACGACGACTGCAGGCGTTCCAGGAGGCAGGCATATGGCCAATACGCCAGCTGCGGTGAGCTCCTTTCGGCCGAGCTCGCCGAACGTAGGAACGTCAGGCAGAAGCGGTGAGCGTTGCGCAGAGGTGACCGCCAGCACGCGAAGCTTGCCGGCGTTGTGGTGCTGTGCAAAGTCTCCGACAGTTGAACTTCCCGCTGCGACATTGGCGCCGACGAGGTTCACGATCATCGGGGCTGCGCCCTGAAACGGCACGTCCTGCAGCGGTGTTCCGATGACTTTGGCGATCTGCAATCCCAAGAAGTGGGTCGGGCCTCCCGATGCGGCATGGCCGAAGTTGGCATGCTCAGGATGAGCGCGCACCCATTGGGCATATTCGGCAAAGTTCTTGACGGGCGAAGATGCGGGTACGGCCAGCGCCATCGGAAACTCGACCACGGTCGACGCCGGCAGGATATCCCGCTGCGCAGCGTAATTGAGCTTGTTGAAGACGAATGGATAGATCGATTGCAGGAAGTCAGGACACAGCATGGCCACGCTTCCGTCGGCGGGGGCGGCACGCAGCGCATCGATCGCGATCTTTCCGCCGGCTCCGGGCCTGTTCTCCACCACGACGGTGCGGTGGAGCGGCTCATGCAGCTGATCCGCAAGCGTCCGTGTGACGACATCGAGTGTCCCGCCAGGCGAGAAGCCCACAAGAATCCTTGCGGGCGGTCGGCCGGCCTGCTGCGCGATGGCCGACGACGTGCCGAAGGACGCGGCAACGATGAGTGCGAGGCTGTAGAGCCAGGCAGTACTCGGATTGTTCAAGAGCTGCTCCAGGAAAGTTCAGCGAGGTCGCGCCGGTTGTTTGGGCGTCAGCACGAGGCCGCTCGGGGATGCGAGCGCGCAGCGCCCCACGACGCTTGCGCCCTCTGTGCGAGGCAAAGTCAGCGACCGCGAAAGACCGGGGCGCGCTTGTCGGCGAAAGCACGGCGCCCCTCCAGTCGGTCCTCGCTGTCCCTGAGCACGCCAAAGGCCTGGCGCTCCAGTTCCAGTCCACCGGCAAGCGGCAGCTCCCGTCCGGTCATCGCCAGACGCTTGGCCGCGGTCATCGCCAATGGCGCATTGGCGGCCATTGTGCGGGCCAGGTTGATCGCCGTTTCCTGCAGCTCGGAGAGGGCAACCACCTTGCTGACCAATCCGATCCGCAACGCTTCGTTGGCATCAATGCGTTCGCCCGTCAGCAGCATCCACATCGCGTCCGACTGGCCGACCGCGCGGATCAGGCGTTGCGTGCCTCCGGCGCCTGGGATGCTGCCGACGCGCACCTCCGGCAAGCCGAACTGCGCGTTGTCGGAACAGATGCGGATGTCCGCAAGCAAGGCCAGCTCCAGTCCGCCGCCGAGGGCGTAGCCGTTGATCGCGGCGATGACGGGCTTGTCGGTGCGCAGCGTGCCGAAATTGGAATGTCGGTTGCCGCCGCGAAAGACCTGCCGGGCTGCGCTGTCGGCCGGCGGCATCGTTTTCTTGAGATCTGCACCCGTGCAGAACGCACGCTCGCCCGCGCCCGTCAGCACGAGTACGCGGATTTCCTCGTCGCTCGAGACCTCGTCCCAGATCGCGAGCAGCTGCTCGTTCGACTCGGGGTCGATGGAATTCATGGCTTCGGGTCGATTCAGGGTGACGATGGCGACGCCATCCTGGACTGTTTTGACGATGGGCATGGGTTTGTCTCAGTTCGAAGGAGAGTCGGCGGCGATGACCGCCTCGATGTTTGCTGGCGGCATGCCGAGTTCGGCCAGCACTTCGCGGGTGTGCTGTCCGAGTGTTGGAGCTGCCCGTCGCGCCTGAGGCCGCTCGCCAACCGCACCGATGACGCTGCGTGGCATCGTCAACGCACCTGCGACCGGGTGCAGCAAGGTCTCTGTGAGTGCCGCTTCGACGAAGGGCGCGGACTGCGCGACCTCGGCATAGTTGTTGATCGGACCGCAGATGATGTCCACGGCCGCGAACTGCTCGAGCCAGAAGGCACGGGGATGCGCCAGCATGCGTGCTTCGAGCAGGCGTAACAGCGCCTCACGGTGCTGCAATCGATCCTTGTTCTCAGCGAAACGCGGGTCGGATACAAGCTCAGGCGCACCGATTGCGGTACACAAGGCCTGCCATCGGGCGGGGTGATAGGCCGCCACCATGATCCACCCGTCGGCGCAACGCAAGGCCTCGTTCGGCGTCGAATACGGCGCTGCGTTTCCCTGCGGGCCGGGCACATTGCCGTCTGCGAAATAGGACGCGAAACTCACATGCTGTAGCGCGATGGCGCTGGCGAACATGCTTGCTTCCACGTGCTGGCCCAACCCCGTGCGTTGGCGATCCGCGAGGGCAGCCAGGATCGAGATGGTCGCGAACGACCCCGTGACAAGATCGACAACGGGCACTGGCACCTTGCACGGCTGCCCATCGGGCGTGCCGGTGACGCTCATGAGGCCGCTGACGGCTTGCAGCACACCGTCCACCCCGGGCAGGTCTCTTGCGGCCCCGTGCTGACCGTACGCGGAGACGGAGCAATAGATCAGCCGCGGATTGGCCGCAGCCACCGTGGCGTAACCAAGCCCCAGGCGTTCCATCACGCCCGGGCGGAAGCTCTCCACCAGCACGTCCGCCTGCGCGACCAGCCGCAGCGCCGCTTGCCGGTGGGTCGGCTGCTTCAGATCGAGCACGATGCTGCGCTTGTTGCGATTGAGCGCCAGGAAAGGAACGCCCTCGCCATGAACCCAGGGCGACAGCGCTCGCGAAAGATCGCCTGTGGGGGCTTCCACCTTCACGACATCGGCCCCCAGGTCGGCCAGGCACAGTGTGCACGTGGGACCCGCCATGACCTGGGTGAAGTCGATCACCTTCAATCCGCCCAATGCATTAGCGAGCATGCGACCTTCGATCTCGTTGGATGTTCTTGTTGGGTTCGCATCGGTTCATTACACCGACGGACTGCTGAGACTGCGTCCGCCGCAAACGTACAGCAGCTGCCCCGTGACGTAGCTGGAGCCTGGCTCCGCGAAGAATCGAACGGCGCGACCGATGTCTTCCGGCTGGCCGATGCGCTCCATCGGCACGGTCTTGTGAAGACTCTGCCTGACCTCCTCGGTGAGCGTTTCAAACAGCGGGGTCTCGACGATGCCCGGCGCAATGGCATTCACCGTGATGCCCTTGCGCGCATATTCCAGCGCCAATGAGCGGGTCAGGCTCACCACGGCGCCTTTGGAAGCGGAATAGGCCGCCTGGCCGCGATTGCCCAGCCAGGCACGGGAACCGATATTGATGATGCGTCCGAACCGGTTCTCCGCCATCTGGGTCAAGACCGCCTTGGAGCAAATGAATTGCGAATGGAGGTTGACCTCGATCACGCGGCTCCAGAACGCCAGATCCATCTTGGAAACAAGCTTGTCTCCACCGATGCCGGCGTTGTTGACCAGGATGTCGATGCGTGCATGGGAGGCCAGCAGCTGGGCCACCGTCGACTCCACTTGCTCCACGGAGCTCACGTCAACCTTGAAGGTCTTCACGTCGACCCCTTCACTCGCAAGGCTGCGCTGGGCGGTTTGCAGGGCTTCGTCGTCGAAGTCCCACAGCGCGATGCGGCAGCCGGCCTGCGCCAGTTCGCGGGCGATGCCAAGGCCGATGCCCTTCGCCCCTCCGGTCACGACGGCGACGAGGCCTTGCAACGAGGCAGGCGCGGTTGGATTTGTCTGGTTCATGTCGACCCGATCAGAGCGAAAGAATATGGATGGCGCAGGCGGCGTGATCCACGCCCCAGATACCGCCGCCAGTCACCTGCGTGAGGCCGATGCGCGCCCCCTGCACTTGCCGTGCTCCCGCGCGGCCTTGCAACTGCTCGCAGACTTCCACGATTTGTGCGACACCGGTTGCGCCGGGCGGATGTCCCTTTGCCAGAAGGCCGCCACTCGGATTGACAGGCACCCGCCCGCCCAGGGCGGTCGCACCGCTGTGCAGCAACGCAGCCGCATCGCCGCGATCGCAAAGCCCCAGCGCCTCGTAGTAGAGCAATTCGGAGATAGTGAAGGCGTCGTGCACTTCGAGCAGACTGAGATCCTGCGGTCCCACACCGGCCTGCTCATAGGCCAGCCTGGCGGCACGCGCCGTGATCTCGGCTTCCGTCATATCGACCGGGGTGGTTTCGAACAAGCCGGACTGCACCACGGACGCCAGGACCTGAACCGGCTTTGCGACGCCTCGGGTAGGCTTGGTGCTGAGCACGAGGGCCGCTGCACCGTCGACCACGGCGGGACAGCACTGCAGCAGCGTGAGCGGCTCGGCCACGGGACGGGACGCAAGAATCTCCTCGCGGGTCGCCAGCTTTGCAAACTTGGCGATGGGATTGAGAACACCGTGCTTTCGGTTCTTCACGGAGATATCCGCGAGCGTCTCGAGCTTGAGCCCGTGGTCGTGCACGTATCGCCGAGCGCGCATGGCGTACAAGGCGGGCATGATCATCCCCCGCCTGTTGTTCCAGTCTTGCTGGCTCAGCTGCAGCGGCCCGCCCCCCAGACCGCTCAGATGGTCCATTCCGAACACCAGGACGGTGTCGTACTGACCGACCTTGAGCGCCTGCAATGCAAGATTCAATGCGGTCGCGCCGCTGGAGCAGGCGTTGTCCACGTTGTAGACGGCGCCCCCGTGCGCATGCAGTTCACGCAGTGCACGCTGCCCCGGCAGCATGGCCCCGAGCGCGTTGCCGCAGTAGAACGCCTGGACTTCGGAAAGCCGCGTGCCGGCATCTTCCAGGGCGCCAAGAATGGCCGACTGGACCATGGCCTCTTCGGTGAGCTCCGGAAAGCGGCCGAAGTCGGTGATTCCCACGCCGGTGATCATTGGTTGCTTCATTTCATTGCTCCTGGAAGGCGTAGTCGGGTGTGCCGTCCGGCAACGCGAAGGGCACCACGCGCACGCGGCTTTCGATCGCCGGCGGATTTCCATCGAACAAGAGCCGACCGAAGGCGCGGACGCCCGACTCGAAGTCGACCATCGCCAGTGCGTAGGCGGGCTTGTCCTTGCCGGGATGGACCACCGTGAAGCTGTAGAGGGACCCGGTCGGGCCGAGCTCGATCTCCTCGATCGGCTGGTCGTGGTGAATGAATTCGATCGGCGGAAACTGGGGGGGCTGCCCGCCTGCGTGTGTGGCCACAAGCACCATGCCGCCGAGGGTGTCACGGATGTGGGAATCCGTGCGTTTGATGATCTTCAAAGGTGTCTCCTGTTCCGGTGGCGGTGGCCACGACAACAGGAAGTGTGGGGACCCAGGGCCGCCCCGTCATTGGATTTGTGCTGCGCATTCTTTAGCCTTCCTAAAGCGTGCAAAGCGTGTAGTTCTGCTAAAGCCAGAGCAGCCGAACTGCAAGGACGCGCGCCCTGCGCACGCGCATACTGAACGAATGAAAGAACAAATCAGCGTTCCGGTCACCTTGATGCGCGGCGGCACAAGCAAGGCTGTTTTTCTCGCGCAGCGTGACGTGCCGTCCGATCCACAAGCGCTGCAGCGATTCCTTCTGGCTCTGTTCGGCAGCCCGGACGTGCGCCAGATCGACGGGCTTGGAGGCGCCGACATCCTCACCAGCAAATGCGCAATCATCGGGCCGCCCTCGCGACCTGACGCAGACATCGACTACACCTTTGTGCAGATCGGCATCGATCAGCCGAGCGTGAGCTTCGAGATCGTCTGCGGCAACATTTCATCGGCCACCGGGGTCTACGCGCTGCAGGAGCGCCTCATCCCCGTTCAGGAGCCCGCCACCACCGTGCGAGTGCACAACACCAACACCGGCAAGATTCTGCGCATGGTGGTGCAATGTGCCCACGGCGAGCCGCGCGTGGAAGGCGACACCGAAGTGGATGGGGTGCCCGCCAAGGGCGCCGAGGTCGCGTTGGACTACTCCGGCACCAGCGGTGCCACCACGGGCAGGTTGCTGCCCACCGGGCAGGCACGTGATTCGGTCTACGTCTCCAAACTCGGCCGCGAGATACCCGTCTCGATCGTCGATGTGGGAACGGCGTGTGTCTTCATCCGTGCCGCGGATCTGGGCGTTACCGGCACGGAGCTTCCCGGTCAGCTCGGCTCCGATATCTACGAAATGGCCGAGGAAGTCAGGCAGTGGGCCGCCGATCGTTGCAGCCTGCCAGCGTCAGGAACCCTCACGCCCTACCAGATCCTCATCAGCGAAGCGCAGGACTACCGAACCATCGGCGGCGATCGAATCGTCAAGTCGTCGGAGGTCGACTTTGTTGCGCGCATGGTTCTCAATGGCGGCGCGATGCACAAGGCTTTTCCAGGCGGGGGCTCGGTCTGCCTTTCCGTGGCAGCACAGATCGCAGGGACGATTCCGGCTGAGGCGCGAGGCAGTCATGCCGGCCCGACGCGCATCCGCATCGGCCATCCGAGTGGTGTGATCGGAATTTTTGCGAGCGTGGCTCGCACTGCCGACGACGAGTGGACGGTCCGAGAAGTGCACTTCACTCGAACCGCTCGGCGGCTGTTTGACGGAGCCGCCTACGTGAGGCGAGCCCTCCTCGAGGTTGGTTGATCTCACCGAACTGCCGAGACATTGCAATGATGACGCAAGATCTTTTTTCTCTGCGAGGCCGCACGGCTCTCGTCACGGGTGGCTCACGAGGTATTGGTCGCATGATCGCCGAGGGATTCCTGGCGCAAGGTGCACGCGTCTACATCAGCGCGCGCAAAGCCGCGGCATGCGATCTGACGGCTTCGGAACTGTCGAAGAACGGCCATTGCGTCTCGCTGCCCTACGACGTCTCCACGGTCACCGGCTGCCAGGCCCTGGCCGCTGCCTTCGCGCAGCATGAAACCAGCCTGGACATCCTGGTCAACAACGCCGGCGCTGCCTGGGGAGAGGACTTTGATGATTTCCCCGAAAGCGGCTGGGACAAGGTGGTCAATCTCAACATGAAGACACCCTTCTTCTTGACGAAGGCGCTGTCCGGGCCGCTGCGCGCCGCGGCCAAGGGGCGTGTGGGGAAGATCATCAACATCGCCTCCACGGATGGCATCGCGCTCAATCCTCAGGAGAATTACTCCTACGTCGCCAGCAAGGCGGGCTTGATCCACCTGACCCGGCGGATGGCGCTGCGCCTGGCGCAGGACAACATCGCGGTCAGCGCCATTGCACCCGGTGCATTTCCATCCGAGATGAACCGCAACGCACGCGACCGCGGCGACGAACTGTCCGAACACATACCCGCCAGACGCATCGGCACTTCAGAGGACATCGCAGGCGCGGCGATCTTCCTGGCGTCGCGTGCGGGTGACTACGTGATGGGCGCTACCCTGGCGGTGGACGGTGGTGTGACCCACGCCCGGGCCTACAGGTGAGTGTGTCCATGGGATGGCCGCTGGTGTCCGTGACGCGCTGACCTGAAATCACGTGTCATCCACCGACCCGAAAGCGGTCGTTGATGTAGGTAGCGGGTGGCTTTCCAAAAGCCTTCTTGAACATCGTATTGAAGGCAGAGGGCGACTCATAGCCCAGGTCATAGGCGACTTGCTGGACGGTCGCGCCACCGGACAGCTCGCGAAGCGCCACGATCATCTGCAGCTGGCGCCGCCAGCGGCCAAAGCTCAGGCCCGTCAACGAGGTGCACAGTCGATTCAACGTTCGATCGCTCATGCCCAGCTCGCTTGCCCAGTTCGTCTGGGTCCTGCGATCGGAGGGATCGCGCATCATCGCCGTTGAGATCTTTCTAAGCCTTGCATCCTCGGGCATCGGCAGGAACATTTCTTCCGTGGGCATCGCGCAAAGCTGGTCAAGCAGCACCTGCGCCAGTCGATCGGTCGGCCCGCCGGCTTCATACAAAGGCGGCAATCCTGCGAGGTACTGGATCATCTCGCTGAGCATCGGGCTGATGCGCAAGGTGCAGCAACGATCAGGCAAGGGGGCAGCGCCAGGTTCCACGAAGAGGTAGAAAATCAGCGCGTTCGCCGTTCCTCGGTTGCTGTGCGGCGTGCCGCCCGGAATCCACACGCCAGCCTGGGGCGGAACCATCCACAGGGCACCGGGCACCTCGCAGGAGACGGCACCGCGCAGTGCGATCACGAGCTGGCCGGACCGGTGCTCGTGCACAGGAATCTCTCGCTCGCGCGCTGCCACGTCCACACGCAGTGCCATCACGGGTACTGACGGCTCATAGTCCAGACCTGGTTCGCTGAATTCTGCACTTCGCATATTGAAAAGGTTGGTGTTGCTCCCGCCATCGCGGCTTGTTCCTGCATTGGAATCGGTGCTCGGCTCGAAACGGGTGAGATCGGCGTATGGGCCAAGCGGCCATTGTTCCAGTTGCTGAATCGAAGGCACACAGCCGCCACGCTGCAGCGCCTGTACCCCGGCCGTGGTGAAGGGCAAGGTCCGCCCACCCCAAGCCCAACCAGAACGGATCGCGTTGGTGCAGGCTCCTCATCGTTGCCAGGGCGCGCCCGCCTCAGCGATGACTGAAAAGAGAAGTCATTCGTCCAACTTTGCAATTCTCGGCTCGAGTGCCGGTCACTAGCATCGTTGCATGAAAATGATTCGCAACAAGAATGAAATGGTTTCGGCCCTGCCACTGCTCATTCTTCTCATCGGCCTGGTGCTCATTGGCGCGGTGAGCCGGTCATGCTGTACCGCAGAACGCGCCCCGCCGGAATCGATCTCGCTGCGCTTCCGCACGCCGCTGTGTCCAACGATTCCGGCGCAAGAACTGGCACAGCTGGCTGGCCCCGCCCATCAATGGCTTCGCGCTTTTGCCAGCATCACCCTCGGCGGTTTGCGCTTGCGCTCGCGTTTCCCATGGAAGCGTGCTCGCGCGATTTCTCGGGGTGCAGCATGATCGCGCTGCCGCGTTTCTCTCGGCAGGAGTTGCTCTTTTCTCTCAAGAGCTTCGTCGCCGCCATGCTTGCGCTTTACCTGTCGAGCCGCTTCGGGCTACCCCGGCCCTTCTGGGCCATGATGACCGCTTACATCGTGGCCCACCCTGTGGCCAGCCATGTGCGCTCCAAGGCGCTCTATCGCTTTCTGGGCACCTTGCTGGGGTGCGCAGCGACCGTGGTGCTCGTCCCTTCGCTGTCCGGGTCCCCGGAACTCCTGTCGCTGGCCTTGGCGCTGTGGGTGGGACTGTGCCTATATCTTTCGCTGCTGGACCGAAGCGCGCGCTCTTACGTCTTCATGCTGGCTGGCTACTCAGCCGCTTTGATCGGCTTTCCTCTGGTAGAAGCGCCCGCGGCGATGTTCGACACGGCCGTCGCACGGGTCACTGAAATCGGGCTGGGCATCCTGTGTGCCAGCGTGGTCCACAGCATCGCGCTTCCTGCCGGTCTGGCCCCGTCCCTGCTGGGCGTGATGGATCGCGCACTTGGCGATGCGCGGCAATGGCTCACCGACCTGTTGCGCGAGGCACCGGCCGAAGCCAAGAACGCTCGAATTGCAGCGGACCGCCAGCGCTTGGCCCTGGACATCACACAACTGCGTCTGCTGTCCACGCATGTGCCCTTTGACACCACCCTGCGCTGGAGCGGGGGCGCCATCGGCGCCTTGCAAGACCGTATCGCCGCCCTGACCCCGGAGCTCTCGGCGGTGGAGGATTGCCTGCAAGTGCTATGCACCGCCACAGGCGGTGTGCCGGATGACATCGGCTCGACCTTCGCGCAGCATTCGGGCTGGCTGGCCCCGAGCGCGACGAACGCGGGAGTGGACGAAGCGCGCGCCGCCTTTCGCGCCATCGCGGACGGTCCGGCCGCTTCGCCGTGGGTCCGCGCGCTGCGGATCGATCTGGCAACCCGCCTGGAGGACCTGGTCGCGCACTGGGATGCCTGCACCACGTTGCGCAACGATATCGACGCTGGTATTGCCGGGAACCCGGTGCCGTTGCAGCGCACCGCGGCCCTGGGTCGCAGGGTGCTTCACCTGGACAGAGGGCTCGCGCTGCGGTCGGCGATCACTGCGGTGTTGGGCACCTGCCTCTCGTGCGCACTCTGGATTGCGACGGGCTGGCCCTCGGGATCCGCCATGGCCATGGGCGCTGCAGTCTTTTGCAGCTTCTTCGCCACCATGGACGATCCAGTGCCTGCCATGCACAAGTTCATCACGGCGCTGTTGTGGTCGTTGCCCGTGTCGGCTTTCTATGTCCTGGGGGTCATGCCGCTGGCACATGACTTTGGCATGCTGGTGCTGTGCATCGCGCCTGTGTTCTTGGTGGTCGGGTGCTACATGGCACGACCGGCCAGTTCCTTGTCGGCCCTTGGCATGTTCTTCGGCGTCGCCGGAACGCTCGCCCTTCAAGATACGGCCACCGCCGATTGGGTGAGCTTCATCAGTTCCAACCTGGCCTTGTTCGTGGGTGCGGTGATCGCGGCCCGCGTCACCGCTCTCATGCGCAGCGTGGGGCGTGACTGGACGGCCAAGCGCATACGCCGTGCGACATGGCACGACCTCGCCGATCTGGCCGCCCCTCCGCAGGACGCATCCGCCCGAGACGCCTTTGCCTCACGCATGCTCGACAGGATCGCGCTGTTGGCGCCGCGCGTCGCTCCTGACGGTCCCGAAGCAGTCCAGATCGCAGCACACCGCGCGCTCCGCGAACTGCGCATGGGGGCAGACATCGCTGCGCTGCAGCGGCATCGCGAGCGCCTTCCGGGAGAACCGGTCAGCCGCCTCTTCAGGGAATTGGCGCTCGTCTTCCGCGCCCAGGTGGCAGGAGCGCCACCGCGTCATGCGTCGCTGCTGCCGCATATCGATCGGCTGTTGCTTGACGCCCTGATGACGGGCGCCGAGCGGCCTGCCGTCGCGGCACTTGTGGGCCTTCGACGCAACCTCTTTCCAACCGCTCCCGCCGCGCTCCAACCATGATCGAAGTCAACCTTCTTGGCGTGCAGTTGCCCTGGCTTTTGCTGCTGGCAGCCGGCGCGCTGCCGTGCTCCTGGGCAACGCGCCGCCTGCTGGCCATCGTCGGTGCCTACCGATGGATCTGGCACCCCGCCCTGTTTGACGTTGCGCTGTACGTCCTGCTGCTCTGCGCCTTGGCTTCTCTCACCGGCGCAACCACCGCCTCGTCTTGAAACCCGGCCCGCTTCAATCCATGAAATCTGACGCCCTCCCCTTGCCCATCTGGACTTCCCGTCTTGCCCGTTCCGTCGTTCGTCTGTTGGTCACCGTGCTGGTGGTGGCCGCAGCCGGCTGGGCGGGCTGGCGCTTATGGGACCACTATGAACTCGCCCCGTGGACACGCAACGGACGCGTGCGGGCCAATGTCGTGCAAGTCGCCCCTGACGTGTCCGGCATGGTCGCGAATGTGGCGGTGCACGACAACCAGTCCGTTGCCGCTGGTGCCTTGCTGTTCTCGGTGGACAAGGCCCGCTTCGAGCTGGCGCTGGAACAGGCCCGGGCCGCCGTCGCGACACAGCGCATCGCGATCAGCAACCAGCGCATCACACTCGCTCAGGCGCAGCGCGAGAGCCAGCGCAATTCCGACCTGGGCGACTTGATCTCGCTGGAAGCTCGCGAGCAGTCGCACCTGAAGGTAGACCAGGCCAAAGGCGCACTTCAAGCGGCCGAAGCGGCGTTGCGGCAGGCGCAGGTCGCGTTGAATACCTCGACGTTGAACCTGGAACGCACCCAGGTGCGCGCACCCACCGCTGGGCTCGTGACCAATCTCGACCTGCGCCAGGGCGCCTATGCGAGCGCCGGCCACCCGGTGATGGCGTTGGTTGACGCGGGTTCCATCTATGTCGAAGGCTACTTCGAGGAAAACAAGCTGGCTCGGATTCGTCGGGGCGACCGCGTACGAGTCACGCCCATGGGCGCCGCGGCGCTCGAGGGCACCGTCGAAAGCATCGCGGCCGGAATCGCAGACCGTGACCGCAGCACCAGCGCCAACCTGCTTCCCAGCGTCAATCCCACGTTCAACTGGGTGCGGCTTGCACAGCGCGTTCCCGTGCGCGTGAAACTCGATCAGTCGTCCTCAGGCGCGCGTTTGGTGGCAGGCCAGACGGTCACCGTTGAAATCCTCGAGACTGCCCGGACTTCGGAAAACCGCGGATGAACGCCATGTCCCGACTCCTGGCCGCCGCCACGGCGGCAAGCGCACTGCTCACCGGTTGTGCCCACCCAACCGTGGGACCGGACTACGTGCCCCCTGTCCCCCTGTCTTTCGCGCAGTCCGCCTCCGCGGGCACCTTCCGATCTGCCGGTGGCGATGCGGCGGACACGACTCTGCCGCCGCACTGGTGGAGGCTCTATGACGACCGGCAACTGGACGCGTTGGTCACCAAGGCGCTGGAACACAGCACCGACCTGCGGCAGGCCGTGGCCAACCTGGAACGCGACCAGGCGCTGGCGGCCGAGGTGCACGGAAACGAGAGGCCGACCCTGACAGCCAGCGGGGGGCCCGGCTTTGGGCACGCGTCGGGCTTGAGCCTGCTGCAGCGCGACGACGAGCCGCCCAGCCGCGGCACATACAGCGCGGGTGTCTCCTTGTCGTATCAACTGGACCTGTTCGGTCAACTGCGCCGCGCCATCGAAGCCGCCGAGGCCGGTACCGGCGCTGCCCAGGCGGCGTTGGATCTTGTACGTGTGCGCGTGGCCGGCGGCGTGGCACATGCCTATGCGCAAGCATGTTCAAGCGGCTATCGCTTGCGCGCCACGCAGGAGTCGGTTCGTCTGCAGGAGGAGGCGATCCGGCTCTCCGAGCGGCTCCAGCAAGCGGGCAAGGTGGGGGAAATCGACATTGCACGTGCGCAAGGCCAATTGGAACAACTGCGTGCCGCGCTGCCGCCGCTTCGGGCCCAGCGCCAAGGTGCGTTGTACCGGTTGGCAACACTGACCGGCGCAGCACCTCGCGACTTCCCTGCGGCAGTGGCCGCGTGCGAGCAGCCGCCGCGCCTCGCGGGGCTGCTTCCGGTCGGAGACGGCGCGGCCCTTTTGCGCCGGCGGCCCGACGTTCGCCAGGCCGAGCGCAGCCTGGCCGTCGCCACAGCCCGCATCGGCATAGCCACAGCCGACCTCTACCCCAAAGTGTCGCTGGGCCTCTCGGCCAGCTCGGCGGGCTTCTTGGCAAGATTTGGAAACCGGGAAACGCTCAGCTACAGCCTGGGCCCGCTGATCAACTGGACGCTACCCAACACCGGGGTCGCCCGCGCTCGCATCGCGCAGGCCGAGGCGGCCACCCGGGTTGCGGCTGCCCGCTTCGACGGGACCGTACTGACGGCACTGCGCGAGGTGGAAACGGCGCTCGATGTCTATGCCCACGAGATGGAACGTCATGCTGCGCTCCTGGCCGCGCGGGATCAAAGTGCCATCGTCGCCCGGCAGGCGCGCACCCTCTATGTCAACGGCAAGAGCGGTCAGCTTGAAGCATTGGATGCAGAGCGCACCCTGGCAGCCAGTGACGCCGCTCTGGCAACATCCGCGGCCCTGTTGGCAGAGGATCAAGTCGCCGTATTCATGGCGCTGGGGGGTGGCTGGGAAGCCGATGAGCTGCTCGCGAATGCCATGCACTAGCGCACGCCTGAGCGTTTCTCGAGGGAAATATGAGGCGAGCGGGAATTCCACTGCGCAAGTGCGAGCATGGACGGGCTTAATCTTTTGAAGACCTTTCTGGAGGTCGCCAACGTCGGCAGCTTCTCGCGCGCAGCGGGCAAGCTGGGAATCTCCAAGGCCAGCGCAAGCAAGCATGTCGCGACGCTTGAGGCGCGCTTCAACATACGGCTCATGAACCGCTCAACGCGGTCGGTGACATTGACCGATGCTGGAAGGCTGCTCCAGCTTCGCAGCGCGCCACTGATGGAGATGGTCGAGTCGACGCACAGCGAATTGCAGGCGCATGGCTCACGCCCAAGCGGGCGTCTGCGCGTCGCCGGGCTTCACGGGCTCGTGCAAACCGACTTCCCGGGCCTGCTGAGCGAATTCCTCACGCTCTACCCAGATGTCCACATCGACCTGCAGATTGGCAATCGCGTCATCGATCTCGTGGAGGAAGGCGTCGACATTGCCCTGAAGTTCGGGCGCATCGGGGACGAGAACTTGATCGTGCGTCGCCTCCAACGCGTGGAACTCACGCTCTGCGCCACGCCTGGTTATTGGGCCAGGCGCGGCATCCCTCAAATGCCCGACGACATGCGATGGCATGACGTGCTCACCTACTCGCTGTCAGCAGGTGCCCCCCATATTCCGTTCGAAGTCGGTGGGGAGCCATACAACCTCCCGATCTGCGGACGCATGGATGCAAACGACTCAGGCACGCTTGTCGCCGCGGCACTGGCCGGCATCGGCGCGGTGTGTGTGCCGGCATTGCTGGCTCGGCCGTACACAGAACGCGGCAGCCTGGTCCCAGTGCTCAAGGAATTCATGCCCAGTGACATCTGGCTCTACGCAGCGTACACGCAGCGCCGGCACAACAGCGCAGCCTTACGGGCACTACTGAAATTGCTTGAAGCGCGTATGGGAGGTGGCGCACTCGACCATCCAATCTAGAAGCTGAGGACTGAGACACATCCATACGAGCGCCCGTCGCGTATCGCTCAACCTTTCCGAAGCAACCATGCCGTGGAAGTACAACGCCACGGCACGCTCCGCAGGCTGCGGTGCCACCTGCGCATGCGTCTCAAGCCATCGACACCGTGTTGCGCAGAATACGCTGCAAGATCCTGCTGAACTCAGCAGGGAGTGAAATCTCTGACCACGAGACTCTATCAAGCGAAACCATTTTGGAGTCCACGGAGATATTGAGCATCGAATGTCTGGTCATGGGCGAATTGATGGCTGGCCGGCAGTGGCAGCCAACCTGGGCGTGGTGTTCGGCTCGGCGCTGGGAGGCGCTGGCTGTTCGCGGGGCTGCCCGTGGTGTTCGTGGCCTTGGCGATCCGGCTGCCCGGCAGGATGGGCCGCGCGTGCATCGACGCTGTGCCGGAGAAGGCCTGAGCCGGAGACGGGGCTCGATCGTCACGGCGGCGGACATCTCGGGACCGAGCAGCCCACTTTCCGCTGGGTTCACGCGTCGGCCGCATCCGCGCCGCCGGGCATCTCGCACCGCATGGCCACCGCCACGAACGCATCGACCAGCGGCGTGCGCCTCGCGAAGGCCAGCGCGAGCTGGTAGCCCACCGGCGTTCCCCTGCCGGCGAGCGGGCGAAACGCCACACCTGCGCGCCCCGCGGCCGCCAGCGGCGGCGCGACCAGTGCCACGCCGGCGCCGCCGGCCACCAGCCCCGCGATGGTCTCCATCTGGATGGCTTCCTGCGCCACGCGCGGCACGAACCCGGCGCTTCGGCAGGCCGTCACGATGCGCTCGTGCAGGCCCGGTCCCGCACTTCTCGGAAAAAGGATCCACGGCTCCTGCGCCAGGTCCGACAATTCGACCGCGGCCTGCACGGCCAGCGGATGCCCATCGGGTAGCGCCGCGACCAGCGCCTCTTCGCGCAGCGGGACCAGTTCCAGATCGCCTGCCCCGGCACAAGGCAGCACGACCAGGCCGATGTCGGCTTGCCCGTCCTGCAGCGCCGCCAGCTGCTCGGCGGTGGTCGCCTCGCGCAGCACGAGATCGACCTCGCCATGCGCCTGCGAGAACGCGCGCAGGATCGCAGGCAGCACGCCGTGCGCCGCGCTCGCCACGAAACTGATGCGCAGCGAGCCAACCAGCCCGCCCGCTGCGCGCCGCGTCAGCTGCAGCGCGCGTTCCGCCTGGCGCAAGGTGCGCCGGGCTTCTTCGAGCAGCACCTGCCCCGAAGGCGTGAGCCGCTCGACGCGGTTGCTCCGCTCGAGAAGCACCGTTCCCAGTTCTTCCTCCATGTGGCGGATCGCCGCGGTCAGCGGCGGCTGCGCCATGTGCAGGCGCTCGGCCGCCTTGCGAAAGCTCAGTTCCTCCGCGACAGCGACGAACTGCCGCAATTGGCGCAGGTCAATCATGCGATACGTCCGGTGGATCACTCGTTCACGAAGATGGTATTGGAAATATCGCGCGGGTAGCGGGAACATGGCCACTGTTCATCGCAAGGAGAGCTGAATGCAGTTTCGCAACCCTGTTCTCGCAGCCGCCCAGCTGGCGGCGGCCGTGTTGCTCAGTGCCGCCACCGCGGCCGATGCCGCGGGCCCGGCACCGGCGCGCAATGACTTCCGTGTCGAAACCCTCGACGGGCAGACCCTTCGTGTGCGCGAAATCTTCACCGCAAAAAAGGAAGAGCGCTCGGGCGCGCAGCCACTGGTCCTCATCCACGGCGCCCGAGTGCCAGGCATCGCATCCTTCGATCTCGACGTGCCCCACGGCTCGCTGGCCGCGGACCTGGCGTCGGCGCTGGGCACGGCCGTGTATGTCATGGATGCGCGAGGCTATGGCGGCTCCGGCCGGCCCGCCGCCATGGAGCGGCCGCCCGGCGAAAGCCGTCCGCTGTCGCGCGCGAACGAGGTGGTACGCGACATCGATGCCGTGGTGCGCGAGGTCTCGCGCCGCCATGCGAACGCGCAGGTGAACCTGCTCGGCTGGGCCACGGGCGGCATGTGGGCCGCCTATTACGCATCGCTCTGGCCCGAGCGGGTCGGGCGCCTGGTCACGCTCAATGCGCTGTACGGCGGTGCCTCCACGCATCCCACGCTCGGACCGGGCTCGCCCAACGCGGACCCGGCGCACCCCGAGCGCCTGCGGCCAGCCATGGGCGGCTATGCGCGGTACGACGCCGCCTCGCTGCTGCCTTCGTGGGACCGCTCGATTCCGTCGGACGACAAGGCCGCCTGGCGCGCCCCCGAGATCGCCAGGGCCTACGCCGACGCCGCATTGCGCAGCGATCCCCAGTCCGGCCGCCACACCCCGCCCGCCTTCCGCGCGCCGCTCGGCGCGATCGAGGACAGCTTCTACCAGGCCGGTGGGCGGCGCCTGTTCGACGCCTCCTTCATCACGGCGCCGGTGCTGGTGGTCCGCTCGGAGCGGGACTTCTGGAGCCGTCCGGAAGACGCCGAGGCCTTCGCGCGCGATGCCGTCCGCGCCGCGAGCGTGCGCATCGCCACGATCCCCGGAGCCACGCACTATGTGCATCTGGACCGGCCCGAGCGCGGCCGCGAGCGGTTGATCGGCGAGCTCGCGGGCTTTCTCCGCGGCGCGGGCGCCACGGCTTCGAGCGGAGGCTGATGTTTCGCGTTACCGTTCGCATTTCCGAATGCGACGACGACGCGGTATCGCGATGACGAAAAAGAAGCTCTTCACCAAGGCGGACTTCCCCGTCTCCCAGGTGCGCCGGTTCCTGGAGCCGGGCCCGGTCGTGCTCCTGTCTTCCCGCTGGCAAGGGAAGAACAACATCATGACCCTGGGCTGGCACACGGTGATCGAGTTCACGCCCTCGCTGGTCGGCTGCGTGATCGCGCGCGCGAACCACAGCTTCGAAATGATCCGCCGCAGCGGCGAGTGCGTGATCAACCTTCCCGCGCGGCCGCTCACCGACGAAGTCGTGCGCATCGGCAACAGCTCGGGCGCCGAGATCGACAAGTTCGCGGCCTTCGGCCTCACGGCAGTCGATGGCGAGCGCGTGGAGGCTCCGCTCATCGGCGAATGCCACGCGAGCTTCGAATGCCGCGTTCACGACCGCAGCCTGGTCGGCAAGTACGACTTCTTCATCCTCGAGGTGGTGAAGGCCCACGCCGCCGATTCACCCCGGCATCCGAAGACGATCCACTACACCGGCGAGGGCGTTTTTCTCGAATCGGGAAAGGCGTTCAGCCGGCGATCCTTGTTCAGGAACGCGCTGCTTTGAATCGCCGCGTACTGCATCGCGCCAACGGCGCGCCCATGTGTCCTGCGACAAGGTGCGGATCTTCTTCTGCCCGCTGCGCCCGGCGGATTCTCGCGCTGCTAGTCACGAGGCGAGCCGGCGGGCAGCAGCACGATCTTGCCGACCGCGCTTCCGCTGTCGAGCAACTCGTGCGCGTGACGCGAATCCGCGAGCGCAAAGCAGGTGGCCGGTGGCGCCTGTACGCGTCCCTCGGCCATGAGCGCGATGGCCGCCTCCATGAAGCCGCGCCGCTGCGCCGCGTCGGCATCGATGGCGTGAATCGAGAACGTACGCACGGCCAGGCTCCGGCCCAGCAGCCGCCGAAGCTCCTCGAACACATCGCCGGTCGGCGGACCGTTGACGATGTTGTAGGAGACCGCCATGCCGAATGGCGCGAGGGCCCGCAGGCAGGCGATGAAGAGATCGCCGCCGAGGTGATCGAAGGCCAGGTCCACGCCGCGCCCATCGGTGAGCTGCATGACCTTCTCGGTCAGGCCCCGCGGTTCGCTCTCGATCACCTCGTGCGCGCCGTTGGCCTGTGCGAATTCCCGCTTCTGCGGCGTGGAGGCGGTGCCGATCACGCGCAGGCCGCGGTCCCGGGCCACCTGCACCAGCGCCGTGGCCACGCCGCCGGCCGCGCCGGGAATCAGGACCGATCGGGCGGGCAGGTTGCCATTGCTCGACAGCATGGCCAGCGCGAGCTGGAAGTTGCCCAGGCTCACGGCGTCCTCGAAGCGGATCGCGTCGGGGAGCACGAAAGGCGCGGCTTCGGGCACGCAGATGGCTTCGGCATAGCAGCCGCCGCGCTGCGCGAGCTCGCGCGCGCTCACGAACACGCGCTGGCCGACCCGCAGCGCGGTGACGCCGGGGCCGACGGCATCGACGACGCCGGCCATCTCGTTGCCGGGAATCGCCGGCATCGGCGGCATCCACTTATAGGTGCCGTTGCGGATCAGCACGTCGGGGCCGCCGGCGCCGATGGCCATGGCCTTGACGCGCACTTCGCCGGCCTGCGGCTGCGGCAGCGGCAGCTCCACGAGCTGCAGAACCTCGGGGCCGCCGGGTGCCTGGAGCTGGACGGCCTTGATGGTGGCGCTCATCATCGCTGCCCGTCGTGCACGGACACGTTTTCCTTGGTGAGCCCCCCCAGGCGCGCATGCACCCGCCCTGCCGTGCCCATCACCAGCGCGAACAGGATCTCGTTGGGGCGCGGCGCATCCTGGATGCCGATCTCCATCGTGTTGTAGTGGCTGCGCACATACGCGGCATGGATGTAGTGCAGCGGCACCATCAGCCGGTAGCCGGTGGCCGCCACTGCCTTGGCCGAGGGCACGATCGCCTTCGGCTCGCCGAGCACCTCGCGCATGGCCCAGCCGCCGGCTTCGTGCCAGACGGCACCGTGCTCCAGTTCGCCGTTCACGCCAATGATCGCGGCCTTGCTGTAGACCTCGACCTTGTCGCGCCCGAGCGTCTCGACCAGCTCGGTAGCCAGCAGCGTGCCGAGTGCGCGCAGCTCGGCCATGAAAGGCAGCAGGTCCGGCTCGTAGCGGCCTGCGTAGGGGTTGTGGATGACCGCGCAGGCAGCCGCCAGCCTGAGCGGCGTGGCGGCCGGCGGACCGCCCTCGTGGTAGATGGTTTCGATGCAAAGGCTGCGCTTGCGGATGTCGATCAAAGACATGGAGGGGTCCTCATTGCTTGGGGATGTGTGCATCGTTCACCACGGCGGTCCACCGCTTGAGTTCGGTGGCCACCATCGCGGTCATTTCCTCGGGCGTGCTGCCGCGCACTTCGCCGCCCATCTCTTCGAGCCGCGCACGCACGGCCGGCGCCTGCAGGGCCTTGAGCGTTTCGGCACGCAGGCGGTCGACGACCGGGCGCGGCGTGCCCGCGGGCGCCATGAAGCCGGCCCAGGAGCGTACGTCGTAGCCGGGCACGCCCTGCTCGGCCACGGTCGGCAGCTCGGGCATCTGGCTCCAGCGCTGCGCGCCGGTGGTGGCCAGCGCACGGAGCTTGCCGGCCTTGATGTTGGCGAGCACGGCCGTGGGCGGCGCGATGATCATCGGCACCTCGCCGCCGAGCAGCGCCGCCACCGAGGCCGCATCGCCGCGGTAGGGAATGTGCAGCAGCTCGACGTTCGCGCTCTTCACCAGCAGCTCGCCCGCAAGATGATGCGTGGAGCCGATGCCGGCCGAGCCGTACGATACGCCCCGTGCATCGGCACGCGCCGCGGCAAGCATCTCGGCGAGTCCGCGATAGGGCGAATCGGCCCGCACCACCAGGAGGAACGGAAAGTAGGTGATCGTCGAAACCATCTGGAAGTCCGCCACCGTCTGGTAGCTGAGCTTGTTGTAGAGCGCGCCGGCCACCGCATGGCCACCCGTGGCCAGCAGCAGCGTGTATCCGTCGGGCTTGGCACGCGCCACTGTGCCCGAGGCAATGGTGCCGCCCGCGCCGGTCTGGGCCTCGACCACGAAGGGCTGGCCCAGCCCCTTGGACATCTCGGTGCTGACCACGCGCGCGATGGTGTCGGCGTTGCCGCCGGCCGCAAAGCCCTGGTAGATCTTGATGGGCTTGTCCGGAAAGCCCTGGGCCAGGCCGTGGAAGGGTGCCGCGCAGGCCAGGGCCAGGCCTGCGGCAACGAGCGATCGTCTGTGCCACATGGTTCTTGTCTCCAATGTTGTGGAATGAAGGCCGCGGCTTGTGCCGCCGCGGTCCGGGTCCGAGAGGCCTCAGTCCTGCTGGACGATGGGATTGCGCAGCACGCCGATGCCTTCGATCTCGACTTCGCACACGTCGCCCGGCTTCATGAAGCGCGGCGGCTTCTTGCTCCAGCCCACGCCGGCCGGCGTGCCGGTGGCGATCACGTCGCCGGGCACGAGCGTGAAGATGGTCGACGCGTAGCTGATGAGCTTCGGAATGCTGAAGATCATGTGGCCCGTGTGGCTGCTCTGCACCACTTCGCCGTTGAGCCGGGTCTCGAGTTTCAACGCACGGCCGGGCGCGATCTCGTCGGCCGTCACCATCCAGGGGCCGAAGCCGCCGGTCGACTCGAAGTTCTTGCCCGAAGCGATCTGCTTGGCATGGAACTGCCACTCGCGCACGCTGCCGTCGTTGTAGCAGGCGTAGCCCGCCACATGGTCGAAGGCGTCGGCCTCGGCGATGTTGCGCCCGCCCTTGCCGATGATGACGGCGAGCTCGCCTTCCCAGTCGAGCGATTCGGACACGTGCGGCCGCACGATCGGCTGGTTGTGCGCACATTGCGAACGCCACACGCGCAGGAAGATCGGCGGCTGCTCGGAGAGTTCGCGCTGCATGCCGGCCGCCAGCACCTCCTGGTGGTGGTCCATGTAGTTGCGCACCGCGCACACGATCTTCTCGGGCTTGGGGATCGGTGGAAGAAAGGTGATGTCGGCCAGCCTGGCCGCGATCGGCAGTCCTTCGACATGCTGCGCCGCCTGCAGGTACTCGCCCGATGCGATGTAGTCGACCAGGCCTGCATGCTGCGGGCGCGCCTTGCCGAGATCGACCACGCCGTCGCCGACGACGGCGCCCCAGGTTTCGCGGCCTTGATGGACAAATGACAAAAGCTTCATGGGAACTCCGGTTGAAATGTGCGGGTGGGTGAAAGGCGCGTGCGTCAGGGCGCGGCCGGCGAACGCGACTCGAACTGCGCCTGCCACTGCGCGAGCGGCATGAAGCTCGGGTCCTTGCGGCAGGCCTCCTCGGTCTCGCGCATGAGCGTTTCGTCGTCCTTCGACAGGTCCAGCGGATCGCCATGCGGCTGCGCGATGTAGAACGGCGTGTCGACGTAGATCTCCACCGTGTTGCCCTCCGGATCGAGCATGTAGACCGAGAGCGCATTGCCGTGGTTGAGGCCGCGGATATTGGTGGCACCGCGCGCCTCGGCGCGCGCCGAGATGTCGCGCAGGTGCTGGATGCTCGGCACCACGAACGAGATCTGCATCACGGTGCTGAACGTCGCCTCCGGCGGCCGGCCCGAGGCCAGCACCAGCTGGTGGTGCTGGTCCGGGCTGGCGCTCGTGAACACCAGCTGGTTCCTGAAGGTGCGGCCCACGCCGCGGTCGGTGACCGTGAGGTCGAAGGTCTCGGTATAAAAAGCCACCATCCGCTCCAGGTCGGTGACGAAGATGCCGAAATGCGAAGGCGTGGGTCGTGCGACCTCGAGCATGCTGTCTGTCTCCGGTGACGGGGCCTTGCACCCCTAGGATTGCGCGGCCTGGGCCGCCTTGAGTGCGGCGACCACGTTGCGCTGTGTGCTCAGGATGTGTTCCTCGAGCAGCGCGCAGGCCGTGTCCGCATCGCGGCGCAAGGCGGCGTCCATGATCTTCCTGTGCTCGTTCGACTTGCGGCGCGCGGTCTTCCGGTGGCGCGCGGAAAACCGCCGGTAGCGCTCGGCCTGGTCGAACAGGCTCGCGCCCCAGACGCGCTGGCGCAGCGAGGGGCAGGCGGCCAGCAGCGAGAGATGGAAGGCGCGGTGCAGCTGCGACCAGTCGTTGTCCAGAATGACCGGGCCGTCGCTCAGGCGCGACTCGACCTTCTCGAGCCGGTGGAACGCCGCCAGGATGTCGGCCTCCCAGGCGTCGTCGCCGTGGGCAATGGCCTCGCGCAGCGCGGGCACATCGAGCATCACGCGCATGCGCGTGATGTCGGCCAGATCCTCTTCGGAGATCGGCGCCACACGGAAGCCGCGGCGCTCGTCGGCGCGAACGAGCCCTTCCTGCGCCAGGCGGCTCAGCGCCTCGCGCAGCGGGCTGCTCGAATAACCGTAGGCGGCCTGCAGTTCGTCGAGCTTGAGCTTGGCGCCGGCTTCGAAGGTGCCGGCCAGGACGTCCTGCCGCAAACGGGCGAAGGCCTGCTCGGCCAGCGGCGGCTCATTGGCGATGACTTCAGGCTTGTGCATGGCGTTGATTTTATGCATAAACTTGGAATTTTGGAAACAAGGGATCACCATGACACGCAGCACCCCCATCGCTGGCATCCGCCTGCTAGGCATTTCCGGGAGCATCCGGCGCGACTCTCACTGCACCGCGGTGCTGCGCAGCCTGCAGCCGTTGCTGCCTGCGTCGGCAGCCATCGAGCTCTTTGCGCTGAACGATATTCCGCTCTACAACGCCGACCTGGACGGCGATGCGCCGCCCCCGGCCGTGGCACGGCTCAAGGCTGCGATTGCAGAGGCTGACGGCGTGGTGCTGTGCTCGCCGGAATACAACTACGGCATGCCCGGGGTGCTGAAGAATGCGATTGATTGGGCATCGCGGCCCGGCTTCGCCTCGCCGCTCAAGGGCAAGCCCGTGCTGATCGCGACCGCATCGCCGGGCACCGCAGGCGGCGTGCGCGCGCAGGCGCAGATCCGCGACGCCCTGGCCGCCACGCTGGCGCGGCCCGTGGTGCGGCAGCACGTCGCCATTGCGAACGTCGCCACGCGCATCCACGACGGCCGGCTGGATGACGAATCCACACTCGACTTCCTGCGAGTGGCGCTCGCCGATCTGCTTCAGGAGATTGAATTGCTGGACGGCGCCGCGTCCCGCTAGACGGACTGCCTCGGAGCTACCTGCGCACCTTGTCGATCTCCGACATCAGCTCCTTGACCGTGGCCTCGCCCACCGATGCGGAATATTTGTCGATCACCGGCTTCACCTTGGCGCGCAGTTTCGCCATTTCTTCCGGCGGCAGTTCCGAGACGGTCATGCCGGCTTTCCTGAGCGCCTCGAGCGCGCTGTCTGCGGCGCTGCGCGAGGCCGCGCGCTGGAACACGGTCGAATCCTTGGCGGCCTCGGTGAGGATCTGCCGCTCGTCAGCGCTCATGCCGTCCCAGGTCTTCTTGCTGACCAGGAGCGCCTGCGGGTTGTAGACGTGCCGCGTCTGGGTGATGTACTTCTGTACCTCGGCAAACTTGGAGGCAAGGATGGTGGTGTTCGGGTTCTCCTGACCGTCGACCGCCTTCTGGTCGAGCGCCGGATAGAGCTCGGGGAACGGCAGCGGCGTGGGGTTGGCGCCCAGCGCGCTGAACAGGTCGACGTAGATCGGCGATTGAATGACGCGGATCTTCAGCCCCGCGATGTCGTCCGCCTTCTCGATGGGCCGCTTGCTGTTGGTGAGATTGCGAAAGCCCAGGTCCCAGTAGCCAAGCCCGTGCAGGCCCTTGTCATCGAGCCTGGCCATCAGCTTCTGGCCGAAGGGCCCGTCGGTGACCGCATCGGCCTCCTTGCCGCTGTTGAAGAGGAACGGAAAGTCGAAGACCGCGAACTCCTTGACCTGCGCCGAAAGGATGCCGGCGTTGAGCACCGTGAGCTCGACCGTTCCGCCCTGCAGCGCCGACACGGTCTGCAGGTCGCCGCCGAGCGTGCCGCCTGCAAACAGCTTGACCGTGATCTTGCCGCCGGACTTGGCCGCGACGATGTCGGCGAACTTCTGCGCGCCCTGCGCCTGCGGATGGCCGGTCTGGTTCTGGAACGCGAACTTGAGCGTGCGTTCCTTGACCTGCGCACCGGCACCGGCCGCCGCCAGTGCGGCGAATGCCGCGACGGCCACCGCCAGCCATTTCCGCTTCGAGCTTTTCATGGGAGTCTCCTTCGTGTGTTCCGCCGGGGCTCTCTTCAGGCACCGGCCGGTTGCCTTTCCTGCATCTCGACCAGCGCGCGCAGCGCGGCCAGGTACGACTGCGGCCCCAGGCCCTGGATCGTGCCCTTGACGGCCGGCGAGATGATCGAGTGCGCACGCCAGGCCTCGCGCGCCGCAATGTTCGACATGTGCACCTCGATGGTCGGAAACGGCATGGCCTTGATCGCGTCATGCAGCGGAACGCCGTGTTGCGTGAGGCCGGCCGGATTGACCAGCGCACCCTGCGCATCATCGATGTGCGCGTGCAGGAAGTCCACCAGCACGCCTTCGTGGTTCGACTGGATCGTCTCCAGCGTGACGCCGAGCTCGTCCGCGAGCTTGTGCAGCATGGCGTCGATCTCTGCCAGCGTGGTGGTGCCGTAGATGTGGGGTTCGCGGCGGCCGAACAGGTTGAGGTTGGGACCGTGCAGGACGAGGATCTTCATTGCGTGGCTTCTTTCCTATTTGCGGATGCGCACGAGTTCGTCGTTGTAGAGCTTGACGATGGCGGGGTCGTAGCTGGCGGAGAAGCGCTCGATGACGGGCCTGGCGATCTGCCGCATGCGGGCCTGCTCGGCCGGCGCAAGCTCGTTGAACTGCGCGCCCTTGGCCTGGAGCTCGCCCACGGCGCGCTGCGCGGCGGCGCGGCTCACCTGTCGCTGGTAGCCCCGGGCTTCGTCTGCAGCCTCGCGCATCATCTTCTGCTCCGCGGGATTGAGCGAATCCCAGAACTTCTTGCTGACCAGCACGATGTTGGCCGCATACACGTGGTTGGTGGCACTCACGAACTTCTGCACCTCGAAGAACTTGTTCGAAAGAATCACCGAATACGGGTTCTCCTGGCCGTCGACCGCCTTCGATTCGAGCGCACCGTAGAGCTCCGCGAAGGGCATCGGCACCGGGTTGGCCTTGAAGGACTTGAAGGTCTCAAGGAATACCGGGTTGGGAATCACGCGGATCTTCAGGCCCTCCAGGTCTTCGGGCCGGGTGATCGGGCGCTTGCTGTTGGTGACGTTGCGAAAGCCCAGGTCCCAATAGCCCAGCGCGATCAGGCCCTTCTCCGGCAGCTTCGCAACGAGCGCCTGCCCGAGAGGACCGTCGAGCAGCGCATCGGCCTGCGCGAAGTTGCCGACCGCGAACGGAAAGTCGAGCAGGCCGAACTCCTTCACGATGCCCGCGAGCGAAGTGGTGGCCGGCGCCGACATCTGCTGCACGCCGCCTTGCAGCGCCGACTGCTGCTGCATCTCGTTGCCCAGCTGCGAGGCCGGGTACTCCTGCACCTTCATCCGGCCGCCGCTCCGGGCCGCCAGCAGTTCGGCAAAACGCTTCACGCCAAAGCTCACCGGATGGTCGGCGTTGTTGAGGTGGCCGAAGCGGATGACGCGTTCCTGCGCCTCCTGCGCGAGCGCCGGAACGGCCAACGCGAGGGCCAGGCCGGCGGCCGCCAACGAGCGATGAAGCTTTCTCAAGATGGTTCTCCAGCAAGTGATGCGGCGCGATCTTAGGATCGAAGTGGAAATCTTTTCCACTAGTGAAAACACTTGGCAAAAGAGCTAGCATCGCACCTGCCCCACCTTTCCGAACGACATGAGCGCCATCCTCGAACGCAGCTTCAAGGTCCTTGAACACCTGGCCGGCCATCCCGAAGGCCGCGCGCTTTCCGCGCTCTCCGCCGAGCTGGAAATGCCGCTGAGCGCCACCCACCGCCTGCTGGGCGAACTGATCCGCTGCGGCTACGTGCGGCAGGATCAGAGCCACGGCGACTACATGCTCACGATCAAGCTGGTGTCGCTGGGCCTGAGCTTCCTGAGCAACAGCGGCATCGTCGACGTGGCGCAGCCGCTGCTCGACCGGCTCGCGGCCGAATCGGGCGAGCTGGTGCGGCTGGCGGTGGTCGACGGCGACGAGCTGACCTTCGTCGCCAAGGCGCAGGGCGCGATGCGCGGCCTGCGCTACGACCCCGACATGGGCCTCTCGGTCAATCTCTCCTGCAGTTCCGCGGGCCACGCGTGGCTGTCGACCATGACGGACGAACAGGCGCTGCAGCTGGTCGCCAGGCAAGGCTTCGGCAAGCCCGAGGACTACGGCCCGAAGGCGCCGACCACCGTCAAGGCGCTGCTGGCGTACCTGCGCGCGGCCCGCAAGCGCGGCTTCGCAATGATCAACGAGGTGTTCGCGCCCGCCATGACGGCCATGGCCGCCCCCGTGCGCAGCGGCAACGGCGCGGTGATCGGCGTCATCACCATCGCCGGGCCGCTGGTGCGGCTGACCGAAGAACGCATGCTGGCGCTGGGCCCGGCGCTGCTGGCCACGGCCGAGGACGTGGCGCACGCGAGCGGCGCGTCTGCCCTCTTCAAGCGGCGCGCCTGACCGGGCGCCTCGGGAAACGGCCGCTCTTCAGAACGCCAGCCGGGGCGCCTCTTTCCGCAACAGCGCGCTCGCGGCCGGCGGCTCCCAGATCTCGGCCAATGCGCGGGACAGCGCATCCAGCAGCTGCCGCACATCGTTGGCGGCATCCGCGTGCAAGGCCTCGGCCACGATGAGGACGCGGGAGGTTTCATCGCGCACGGCGGAACGCGCGCTCTGGCGATGGGTCCAGCGCCGGGCGTGCGCGCAGCCCGCGGCATCCGCAAAGACGACTTCGCCGCGATCGGGCGTTTCGGTTTCGCCCGAGAACGCGAGGTAGCTTTCGGTGCCGTCGGCGCATCGCACCTGCAGCCCCTCGGCCACCTTCGACAGGTCGAACACCGCGATCGGAATCGCGAAGGCCAGCGACAGTGCATTGCAAAGATCGACGAGCGGATGGATCGGCGGCAGCGCGCCTTCTTTCCGGAACCGGCGCAGCAGCGATTCGGAGGCGCACCGGTATTGCGTGGGCTTGAGGCCCATGCGTGCGAAGCTGCGGCGCCAGGCCTGGATCTCCGGAAGATCGGCTTCCGAACCGACGGCTTCGAGCCGTGCGCGCGCCACGCCGTGGTAGTGCGCCACCTGCGCCTGCACCGAGCCGTTCCGGTGGATGCCCTGGGCCAGCAGGACGCCGGGCACCAGTTCGGGATGGCGCTGCCAGATTTCCGGCGAATGAGAGAAGAAGAAAGAGTCCATGGCGCAGTGTGTCGCCGGCGCGGCGGCCTGTCTTGAACGCTATTGCAGCCGTGCGGGCGGCGTCCAGGCGCGCTGCCATGCGCCGGGCGTGAAGCCGAAGTGCAGTGCGAACGCGCGCGTCATGTGGCTCTGGTCCGCAAAGCCGGCCGCCATGGCCGCGTCCGCCAGTGCCGCGCCGCGCCGGATGAGGCCGCGCGCCACTTCCGCGCGCTGCTGGAGCAGCCACGCGAACGGCGTGACGCCATGGACCTCCCTGAAGCGCCGCAGCAGCTGGTATTTGCTCAGCCCCGAAGAGGCCGCGAGCTGGCCCAGGCTGGGCGGCTGCGCAAGGCAATCCGCGAGCATTTCGCGCGCCCGCGAGACGCCGGCCGACGGCGCATGCACGGGCAGCCGTTGGGCGCCGTGGCGCGATGCGAGCATGGTGCAGGTCTGCACGAGCAGTTCCTCGCAGCGCAATGCATCCGCCTGCGCCTGCTTCGGCGCGGCGGCGCGCGCCTCCAGCAGCCGCAGGAGATCGCCGAGCGTGCGCCGCAGCCGGTCGTCGCTGATGACGGGGCGGATCAGCGCCATGTCGCCATCATTCGCCGTGCCCGTTGCGGACGCATCCACGGCCCATCGGAGCGCAGCGGGTTCGAGATACAGCATGCGCCAGCGCCGAAACGGCCCGCCAAGCGGCCGCCCGTCATGCACTTCGCCCGGATTCGTTGCGATGAGGTGGCCGACATGGGCCTCGACCTCGCCGCATCCGCTGGCCGAGCGCTGGGCACCCTCGTCGATGATGCCGATGCCGAAGGTGGCGTGCCAGTGCCTGCCGTAGCGGCGTTGGCTCGAGATGCGGGTGCCATGCACGCCCTCCCAGGGGGAGCCGAAGACGCGGCAGTCGTGGTGCGGGTTCTTCATCGAGCGGAGTATGCATGGGCACGCGGACCCGCAGGATTCGCCGCGAAATGCGCAAATTCGCACAGGTTCCGCCACCGCCCTCCCGTACGACCTGCCGCATTTGCCGGTTCGCACTTGTAGGATCGCCGCCATCCAGCAGAGCACGCCATGCGGCCCGCACTCCACCCTTCCCCGTCCGCCTCGATTCGAATGAAGCAAATCTGCGTCAACTGGCGTTCGAGCGTCGTCCACGACGAGGACGACGAGCACTGCGACGACGGCCTGTGGGTGCCCGAAACCCCGGCGGCACGCAGGGAGGCCCAGGTGATCTGCGAAGTTCAGAATGCGATCTACGGGCACGGCTCGCACTGGATCGAAGAGCGCGAGGCTCTTTTTCTGCGCTCCGCCTGACCAGAGCGCGCAGGCCAGACTGCGAACTTTCAGCCTCAAAAAAAGTTTCATCGCACGGCGCTACAGTTCGCTGTCGATTTTCCGCAGCCTCGTTCGTCGTGTCAGTGGAGGGTCATCCTCCGCATTTCAGGAGAACACAGCCATGGCTACCAATACCGTCCGCCTGCACCGCGTACTGCGCGCCCCGCCCGAGCGGCTCTACCGCGCCTTTGTCGAGCCCAGCGCCTTCGAGCGCTGGCTGCCGCCTTTCGGATTCACCGGCAAGGTCCACAGCATGGACCCGGTGGTCGGGGGCGCCTGGCGCATGTCCTTCACCGCCTTTGGCAGCGGCCACAGCCACTCGTTCGGCGGCAAGTACCTGGAACTCGTTCCCGGCCAGCGCATTGCCTACGATGCGAGCTTCGACGATCCCAACCTGCCGGGCACCATGAAGACCACCGTGACGCTCGCGGCCGTGTCCTGCGGCACCGACATGTCCGTCGTGCAGGAAGGCATCCCTGGCCTGATTCCCGCGGAGATGTGCTACCTGGGCTGGCAGGAGTCGCTGGTCGCGCTGGCCCAGCTGGTCGAGCCGAACATTCCGGGCTGAGGCGCCGAGCGGCGTCAGTCGCCCGGAATATGGGGCGGGTTCAGCTCCACGGGCTTGGCCGCCTTCCTGCGCAGCCGGATGTTGAGCATCTCGACGGCCAGCGAGAAGGCCATCGCGAAGTACACGTAGCCCTTGGGCACGTGATGCCCGAAGCCCTCTGCCACCAGTACCACGCCCACCACCACCAGGAAGGCCAGCGCCAGCATCTTGATGGTGGGATGGTTCGAGACGAAGCGGCCGATCGGGCCGGCAAACAGCATCATGAGGAACACCGACACGATCACCGCGGCGATCATGACCCGCACGTCGTCCACCATGCCGACCGCCGTGATGATCGAATCCAGCGAGAACACCAGGTCGATGACCATGATCTGCAGGATGACACCGGCGAAGGTGGCCTTGACGGCGCTGGACTTCTGCTCGTGGCCGCCCTCCAGCGACTGATGGACCTCGCTGGTGCTCTTCCAGATCAGGAACAGCCCGCCCAGGATCAGGATCAGGTCGCGCCCCGAGATGTCCTTACCGAGCACCGAGAAAAGCGGAGCGACCAGGCCCACGATCCACGCGAGCACCAGCAGCAGGCCGATGCGCATGAACATGGCCATGAACAGGCCGGTCCGGCGCGCGAATTCGCGCCTTTCGGGCGGCAGCTTGTCGACCAGGATCGAGATGAAGATGATGTTGTCGATGCCCAGCACGAGCTCGAGCGCGGTCAGGGTCGCAAAGGCGATCCAGACCTGGGGATCCGTCAGCAGTTCAAGCATGGAAGATCTTTCGGCACGGCAATGCCGGCAAAAAAGAAGGATTGGCGGCAGGGGCAGAGTCTGCCATGCGGCTTCCTGGGGTTTTCGCGTGACATCTTGAAATGTTCTTCACCGAAGCGATGTGTGCGATCTTGCGCGGCCGAACGTTGGAAGAGGCATCGGGAGCAATCCCATATCTCTGGAGACGAGATGACCTTTCCTCGAACCGTTCTCAAGCTGGCTCTCTCGGGCACCATTGCCGCAGGCGCTCTTTTCGGCGTGGCTGCTGCAAGCGCGGGCACCAGCTGGTCCATCGGCGTGTCGGTGCCCGGCGTGGTGGTGAGCGAACCGGCACCGGTGTACTACGAGCCCGCGCCCGTGTACTCGCGGCCGGCCCCCGTCTACTACGAGCCGGCGCCGCCGGTGCGCTACCAGCCGCCCGCCTACGTTGCACCGGCACCCGTCTACTACGAGCCGGGACCGAGCTGGGAAGAACGGCGCGCAGCGCGCCGTGAATGGCGCCGCCGCGAATGGGAGCGCCGCGAGCACTACCGCCACTATCGCGAAGACCGGGACTGATCGCAGCCGCGCGAGCGGCTACAGTCGCCCTCGATGCCATTCAATTCCCGAGGAGCGGATATGCAGATTCGCGCTGCTGCGGCTTCCGATGCCGATGCGGTCCATCGCCTTCTTTCCGCCAGCGGATGGGCGCACCGGATCGCCGATGCCGCACACCTCGGCCGGCTGATCTCGGCATCGCAGCAGGCGGTGGTTGCGTTGTCGGCGGACGGCGAGATCGTCGGCTTTGCGCGCGCCATCGGCGATGGCATCTCCAACGGCTACCTGTCGATGGTGGTGGTCGCCGAGCCGTTGCGCCGGCAGGGCATCGGGCAAGCGCTGGTCCGGCACATCCTGGGTTCGGAGAAGGGCATCACATGGGTGCTGCGGGCCGGCCGGCCGGGTGCCGCCGAGTTCTTTGCCAGGCTGGGCTTCAGCCCCTCGTCGGCCGCGATGGAACGGCCGCGGGAGCAACAACTGCGGACGGCGCCTTGAGCCGAGGAATCACGCGCATGGCGAAACCGATGCTGATTGTTCTCGGCGGATTGCCCGGCACCGGCAAGACCACCATTGCGCGCGCACTCGCTGCCGGCTTCCCCTGCGCCTATCTGCGCATCGACACCATCGAGCAAGCGCTCATCCGATCGAGGGCGCTCGGTGAACCGGGCCCCGCCGGCTACGCTGTTGCCTGCGAGCTTGCCCGGTCCAATCTCGCGCTTGGCATGTCGGTGATCGCTGATTGCGTCAATCCGCTCCCGGTCACCCGCGAAGCATGGCGTGCGGTGGCAGCCGACACATCCTCGGGCTTGCTCGAGCTCGAGATCGTGTGTTCCGACCCCGCAGCGTACCGCAGGCGCGTGGAGGGCCGGAAGGCCGACATTCCGGGCCACGTTCCGCCGACCTGGGAGGCGGTCGCGCGCCATGAATACGCGGCCTGGACCACAAGTCGCCTCGTCATCGATTCGGCATTCGTCAGCGCGAGCGAGGCGGCCACCCTGATCCTGGAACGGTTGCGCAGCAAGGCCGCAGGCGAGTAAGTAAACGGCCTACATCCGGCTGCGGACGAGGCTGATCAGCACGGGCTTCGCGAGGGATACGGTGCTTCTCGAAGGAGCACGCACCCATGGCCCGCGAATCCACGCTTTCGATCGATGGCTTGACCCTTTCCTACCGCTGTGCCGGCGACCCGCGCTCGCCGTGGCTCGTGCTGCTGCACGGCTGGCCGCAATCGAAGTCGATCTACGACCCGGTGCTGGACGAACTGGGAAGTGATGCCCACGCCATTGCCTTCGACCTGCCCGGCATCGGCGGATCGCTTGGCATGCCGCCGGCCGCATCGCCGTGCGAACTGCATGTGCTCGCCGGCCTCCTGCTCCGCGCGGCCGAATCGCTGGGTGCGCATTCGATCGTGTTCGCGGGCGTGGACATCGGCGGCATGCTCGCCCTTGCGGCGGCCCGCGAGCATGGCGCACGCATTGCCGGCGCGGTGGTCATGAACACCGTCATCCCGGGCGTTGCGCCGTGGTCGAGGCTCATCGCCGAGCCGCGCATCTGGCACTTCGCGTTCCATGCGATACCGCAGCTGCCCGAACTGCTGGTGAGCGGACGCGAACGCGCCTATTTCGACTACTTCTACGACCTGCTCGCGGGCGACAAGCATGCGCTGACGAACGAGATCCGGAACGACTGGACGCGCGCCTACCAGCGGCCCGAAGCGTTGAAGGCCGGCTTCGACTGGTACCGGGCACTCGAGAGCGCCGCGCAACGCAATGCGAGCCCCGTTCGCATCGACACGCCCATCCTGTACCTGCGCGGCGACGCCGGCGGCCGCGACATCGACGACTATGCCGACGGCCTGCGCAAGGCCGGCGCCGCGAATCTTCGATCGCAGCTCATCAGCGGCAGCGGCGAGTTCCTTCCCATCGAGGCGCCCGCCGCAACCTGCGAGGCACTGCGCGCATTTCGCGCGGAACTCGGGCATGCAGCCTGATCCGGGCCACATCGCCTTTTCTTCGGAGACCTCCATGCAACCAAGAATCACCGTCATCACCCTCGGCGTCGAGGACCTGGAGAGAGCTGTCGCCTTCTATCGCGACGGACTCGGTCTGCCGACCAACGGCATCGTGGGCAGGGAGTTCGAGCATGGCGCCGTCGCCTTCTTCGAGCTGCAGGACGGGCTCAAGCTGGCCGTGTGGCCGCGCTCGAGCATCGCGGTCGATGCCGGCCTTCCGCTGCGCGCGGGCGGGTCCCTCGAATTCACGCTCGGGCACAACGTCATGTCGAAGGCCGAAGTGGACGCCGTAATGCAGCAAGCCGCGAGGGCCGGTGCCAAGGTGGTGAAAACCGCAGCGGACACCTTCTACGGCGGGTACGCCGGTTACTTCATGGACCCGGACGGGCACCTGTGGGAGGCGATCTACAACCCGCAACTGCTGCCAGGGGCTGAAGCTGCATAGGCGCTTCGGGCCGGGGCCGCGCGTCAAGGCCTGTCGGGCCTGATGTCGGGCGCAGGGGTCGAAGAGACACCCTGCGCCTCGGCCGCTCGCGATTGCGCAGCCATGGCCGCCTTGAAGCCCGGTCGCGCCTGCAGACGCTCCCAGTAGGCCGCCACCGCCGGTGTGAAGCGCTCGGCCAGGCCCAGATGCTCGGCCAGCAGCAATGCGTAGCCGACCGACACGTCCGCCGCAGTGAAGCGGCCTGCACAAAGATAGTCGCGCTCGGCGAGCAACGGCTCCAGCGTTCGCAGGCGCGCGAGGAACCACTTGGCATAGTCGTCGGCCACCTGCGGCTGCTTCCGCTGCGCCGGCTCGAAGTGCGCATACCGCAACACGAGCGTCTGCGGAAAGGTCAAGGTCGCCTCGCCGAAATGGAGGTAGTTGAGGTACGGGCCGAAGTCAGCCTCGTCGCAACCTACATCCAGCTGGCCCGCCGAGAACCGCGCAGCCAGGTACTGGCAGATCGCGGCCGACTCGGTCATTCGCATGGCGCCGTCGGACAGCATCGGCACGGTGCCGAGCGGGTTCACCTCGAGATACGGCCGCGACAGCACGCGCGGCGGAAAGGGCAGCATCCTGAGGTCGTAGGAAAGCCCGATCTCTTCAAGCATCCAGAGAGGGCGGAACGAGCGTGCGCTGAGGCAGTGGTGCAGGGTGATCATGGTTCGGCGGCTTGTGGCCCGCCATGAAGCCGAGGCCGGGGTTGGGGTCCGAACGCGTCAACCGCGCCGGGCCGCTTCGATCGCGGCGATGTCGATCTTTGTCATTTCCATCATGGCTTCGAACGCGCGCTTGGCTGCCGCCGGGTCGGGATCGGTGATCGCGGCCGTCAGGGCGCGCGGCGTGATCTGCCACGACAGTCCCCACTTGTCCTTGCACCAGCCGCATGCGCTTGCCTGCCCGCCGTTGCCGATGACCGCGTTCCACAAGCGGTCCGTTTCGGCCTGGTCGTCGGTTGCGACCTGGAACGAGAAGGCCTCGCTGTGCTTGAACGCCGGTCCCCCGTTCAGGCCCAGGCAAGGGATGCCCATCACCGTGAACTCGACCGTCAGCACATCGCCCTCCTTGCCCGAGGGATAGTCGCCGGGTGCGCGATGCACGGCGCCCACCGCGCTGTCGGGGAAGGTCTCGGCGTAGAACTTGGCGGCATCGAGGGCGGTGCCGTCGTACCAGAGGCAAATCGTGTTCTTGCTGATCATCTTGGGTCTCCTGAATTGGACAGATACGAACGCCAGTTGCGATCCCCGGCAGGATAGCGCCTCCAGCCGCTGCACGGCGCGTCCCCGATAATTTGCGATGGCCATCAACTCGATCAACCAGGATCCCGCGCTGCTGCGGCGGCTGCTGCGCGCCAAGGACCGGATGGACGCCGCATCGCACGAGGAGTGGCCGGTCGAACGGCTGGCGCAGGTGAGCGGCGTGTCGGAGGCCCACTTCGCGCGTTCGTTCAAGCAGGCCTTCGGTACGCCGCCGCACCGGTACCTGCTCACGCGCCGCATCGAGCGCGCGATGGCGCTGCTGCGCGAGACCGACCGGCCCATCACCGACATCGCCTTCGAGACGGGCTGGGCGAGCCTGGGCACCTTCGGGCGCACCTTCCGCGACATCACGGGCAGCAGCCCGAGCGCGATCCGCGCGCGCGGCAAGGCCACGCCGCACGAGCTCGGCCAGGTGCCCGTCTGCATCGTCAATGCCGCCCGCCGGCCCCATCTGACGACCGCAGTTTCGGAGAAGCGGCGCCTCGCGGCAGACGGTACAAACGAGCCCGAACAACCACAGGAGATCCCATGAATCAGGGCATTGAAGTCGCCGGTCTGTACGTGCACGATCAGGACGAGGCGCTGGCGTTCTATGTTGAGAAGCGCGGCTTCCGCGTCCACACCGACGTGGGAAACGGCGACTACCGCTGGCTCACGGTGCAGCACCCCGAGCAGCCGTCGTTCCAGCTCGGCCTGTTCAGGCCCGGGCCGCCGGTGCTCGACGCGGCCACGGCGCAGGCGGTGCGCGCCATCGTGGCCAAGGGCGCGATGCCGCCGCTGGTGCTGCGGGTGGACGACTGCCGCGCCGCCTATGAGCGGATGCGCGGCCTGGGCGTGGAGTTCACGCAGGAGCCGGTGGAGCGCTACGGCACCGTGGACGCGGGCTTTCGCGATCCGTCGGGGAATGGCTGGAAGATGATCCAGGCGCGCGGCTGAGCCGGCGCCGAGCTGGCCTCAGGCCGGCGCCATGCCGTGGCGGCGCTTGGCCTCGGCGCTGTCGGCCGAGCACATGAATTCGAGCAGCGCGCCCACCGCGGCCGGCTGCGCGCAGCCGACCACCGGCGCCGCGGAAAAGACCGTGGTGATCTGAACCTCCGGCGGCAAGGGACCGAGCAGGTCGATGCCTTCGACACCGATCAGCTCGCTCAGTTGCTGGAACCCCAGTGCGGCCTCGCCGCGTGCAAGCAGCGCGCCGACCGGCACGCCGGGCGGCGCCTGCGCCAGGCGGGCGCGGATCTCGCCGGCCATGCCCCAGCGCTCGAACAGTGCCATCAAGGCGACGCCGCTTGGCCCGGTCGAATACGCAACGCCGGAGGCGGCCCGCACCGCGCTGCGCAGTGCGTCTTCGGTGGAGATATCGGGACGCGCCGCGCCCGCAGGCACTGCCACGGCCACGCCCGAACGGACCAGGTCGACCTTGCCGGCGGCGTCGAGCCTGCCCTGCGCGACGAGCGCGTCGATCGCCTCCGAGGCCAGCACCACCATGTCGAAGGGCTCGCCCGCGGCCACGCGCCGCGCAGCCTCGACCCCGCCGATCGCCAGGAATGAGACCGGCACGCCGCTGCGCCGCGAATGGGCGGCCGCAAGCTCCTCCAGCAAGCCCTGGGTCGCCATCGAGCAGAGGCCACGGATCGCGGGCGCCGTCATTTCTCGCCGCCCTGCCCTGTGCCGATCAGGCGGTCGGCGTAGTCCTGCCACGGGCTGCTGGCGTCCAATCCGTCGAAGCGTCCGGTGCGCGCCTGCTGCGCGACCCAGTCCTGCTTGGCTGCAATGGCGGCCGCCATCAAGGGCTCGAAGCCGGTTTCGCGAACGGTCTGCGCCGCTTCGCGCATTTCTTCGGCACGCCGCTTGCCATGCTGCACGACGCGGCTGAAGAAGTAGGCGCCCTGCCGCTCCCAGTCGATTTGCGGAAAGGTTTCCGCGAGCGTGGGCAGCACATGCGCCTCGACGCCGTAGCGCCGTGCCGTGGTGTAGCTTTCGATGACCAGCGCCTCCAGGCCCTTGATCATGATGCTGCGGCTCATCTTGATGGCCGAGGCTACGCCGAGCCGCTCGCTCACGGCGCGTGCGTCCATGCCCCATGCGCACAGCATGGCAGCCAGCGCCTCGGCCTGGGCGCCGCCCAGCAGCATCGGCACGCGGATGCCGTAGGGCGGCACCGAGGTCATCACGCCGGCTTCCACATAGCCGACGCCGGCGGCCTCGAGCACGGCGCCGGCCCGCTGCTTGGTGCCGGGCGAGGCCGAATTGAGATCGAGAAAGCGGCTGCCCGCGCGCGCATGGCGCGCGGCTTCCTCGGCCACCGCGAAGGTGCTGGACGCGGTGACGGCCGAGATCAGCAGATCGGCCGCGGCGCACAGCGCCTGCATGCCCGAGGCGACGCGCAGGCCGTCGGCTTCGGCGGCGGCCCGTGCCGCAGCGCCGCTGCCGGGGTCGGCGAATTTCAGGTCCCAGACCCAGACCGCCTTGACGCCCTCCTTGTGCAGCAGGCCGCGGCCGAAGATGCCGCCCACTTCGCCGCAGCCGACGATGCCCAGTGTGATGTCCATGTGCGTGTCTCCTTGCTGTTCAATCGACGGTGATGCGGGCCGACTTGATCACGCGCTCCCAGCGCACGATCTCGCTCGCGATCAGCTGGCCGAAGGCCTGCGGCGTCGCGGGCGTGGCCTCGGCGCCCTCGGCCGCCAGGCGCGCCTTGACTTCCGCTGCGTCGAGCGAGCGGTTGATCTGCTGGTTGATCATCGCAATGATCGGCGCGGGCGTTGCGGCCGGTGCGACCACGCCGTACCACTGGTCGGCTTCGAAATCCTGGGTGCCGGGCGCGCCGCTCTCGGCCACCGTGGGCACCTCGGGCAGCAGCGCGATGCGGCGCGGGCTCGAGACCGCGAGCGCACGCAGCTTGCCGGCCTTGATGTGCGGCAGCAGCGCGGGCGTGCCGGTGAAGAGTGCCTGCAGCTGGCCCGCCAGCAGGTCGTTCACGGCCGGCGCGGTGCCGCGGTAGGGAATGTGCAGCAGCGGGGCGCCGGTCTGCAGCTTGAGGTATTCCATCGCGATGTGCGCCGCGCTGCCGTTGCCGCCGGAGCCGTAGGCCAGCTGGCCGGTCCTGGCCTTGGCCAGCGCGATCAGCTCGGCCAGCGTGCGCGCCGGCACCGACGCATGGACCACGAGCACGTTCGGCACCCGCGCGACCCACGCCACGGGCGCAAAGCTGCGCAGCGGGTGGTAGCCGAGCTTCGGGTAAAGCGAGGGGTTGATGGCCAGGGTGCCGATGTGCCCCATCAGCAGCGTGTAGCCGTCCGCGGGCGCTTTCGCGACCTTCTCCGCGCCGACGGAACCGCCCGCGCCCGGCACGTTGTCGACCACCACGGCCTGGTTCCACGCGCGGCCGAGCGCCTGCCCGATGCCGCGCGCCAGCACGTCCGTGGAGCCGCCGGGCGTGAACGGAACGACGAGGTGCGGCGGGTGGTCCGGATAGCCCTCGGCGGCCGCGCCGCTGCGGCTCGCGAGCCAGAGCGCGCCGCCTGCGGACCAGACGCAGGCTTGGCGGCGGGTGATGCCGGCGGTCGCGGCGCCGAGGATGCGAGCCATGTCCATCCTGCCCTCAGTCGATGTAGCG
Organism: Variovorax sp. VRV01; assembly: GCF_014852545.1. Classification (NCBI taxonomy): domain Bacteria; kingdom Pseudomonadati; phylum Pseudomonadota; class Betaproteobacteria; order Burkholderiales; family Comamonadaceae; genus Variovorax; species Variovorax sp. VRV01. Next base: position 107,365 of record NZ_JACVBS010000016.1, on the reverse strand, counting down.
CAGGCCGGCCTTGGCCAGCGGCTCGCGCATGGCGTACATGTCGAGCCCGAGCTCGCCGGCCGCGAAGCGCGCGCGCTTGGCCGTTTCGTTGGCCTCGCGCGCTTCGGCGGCGTCGGCCACCTGCTGTGCGCGCGCGGCCGGCACCACCACCACGCCGTCGATGTCGGCCACCACCACGTCGCCCGGATGCACCAGCGCGCCGGCGCACACCACGGGCACGTTGACCGAGCCGAGCGTGGCCTTGATCGTGCCCTTCGAATGGATGGCGCGGCTGAACACGGGAAAGCCCATCGCGTTGAGGTCGCGCACGTCGCGCACGCCGCCGTCGATCACCAGGCCGTTGCACCCGCGCGCCTTGAAGGAGGTGGCGAGCAGGTCGCCGAAGAAGCCGTCGGTGCTGTCGCTGGTGCAGGCAGCCACCACCACGTCGCCAGGCTGGATCTGCTCGGCCGCCACGTGGAGCATCCAGTTGTCGCCGGGCTGCAGCAGCACCGTGACGGCCGGGCCGCAGAAGTGCGCATCGGGATGGATCGGACGGATGCGCGGCTGCATCAGCCCAAGCCGGCCGAGCGCCTCGTGCACGGTGGACACGCCGAAGCGCGAGAGCTTCTCGACCGCGGCGGCGTCCGCGCGCGCCACCTTGCGATGGACTACGCCGATCTGCTGGAGAGTATTGGAGGAAGAAAAAGTCATGAGATCAGAGCCCCTTGGCGATGAGTGCGCGGTCCAGGCGCGGGTACACGCGGCGTGCATTGGCTTCGAACACCTTGTGGCGCGCCTCGGCGTCGAGCATGGGCGTGGCGTCGATGTAGCGGCGCGTGTCGTCGTAGAAGAAGCCGGTCTCGGGGTCGATGCCGCGCACCGCGCCGATCATTTCGCTCGCGAACAGGATGTTGTCGACCGGGATCACGCGCGTCAGCAGGTCGATGCCCGGCTGGTGGTACACGCAGGTGTCGAAGAAGATGTTGTTGAGCAGGTGGTCCTTGAGCAGCGGCTTCTTCATCTCCTGCGCGAGGCCGCGGAAGCGCCCCCAGTGGTAGGGCACTGCGCCGCCGCCATGCGGGATCACGAAGCGCAAACTCGGAAAGTCGGTGAACAGGTCTGACGTGAGGCACTGCATGAAAGCCGTGGTGTCGGCATTCAGGTAATGCGCGCCGGTGGTGTGGAAGCAGGCGTTGCAGCTCGTGCTCACATGCACCATGGCCGGAATGTCGTGCTCGACCATCTTCTCGTAGAGCGGGTACCAATGGCGGTCCGACAGGGGCGGCGAGGTCCAGTGCCCACCCGAGGGATCGGGATTGAGGTTGATGGCGACGAAGCCATACTCCCGCACGCAGCGTTCCAGCTCCGGAATGCAGCTGCGCGGGTCCACGCCCGGCGACTGCGGCAGCATGGCCGCGCCGATGAAATGGTGGGGGAACAGCTCGCTCACGCGAAAGCACAGCTCGTTGCAGATGGCGGCCCATGTCGACGAGGTCTCGAAGTCGCCGATGTGGTGGGCCATGAAGCTCGCGCGCGGGCTGAAGATCGTCAGGTCGCTGCCGCGCTCCTTCATGAGGCGCAGCTGGTTGCCCTCGATCGACTCGCGCAGCTCGTCGTCGCTGATCTTCAGGTCGGCGGCGCGGGGCTTCAGCGCGGGGTCCTTCAGGCCCGCGATCTGCTGGCTGCGCCAGTTCTCCAGCGCCTTGGGTGCCGTGGTGTAGTGGCCGTGGCAGTCGATGATCATAGGGCGGTTCCGTTGGTGGCTGGTGGTGACTTGCCGGCCTGCATGGCGAGTGCGCCGGCCCTTGCGTCAAGTGTGGTTCCGGAGGCCGCCGCGTGGCGTGAGTTCGGCTTGCCCTACCATCAGACTTTCTTATCGGCCAGGGCTCGCGCCCCGGCACCTCTGGAATGACGGGCCGACGCCAGCTGCAAGACAAAGTGATCGACCGCACGCACACGCATGCGCTGGGCCTCAACCTGCGGCACCTGCGCGCGTTCACGGCCGTGGCGGCGGCCGGCAGCATCGCCAGGGCCGCGGACGAGCAGTTGTTCCGCGTCGCCTCGGGCGTGACGCGCTCCATTTCCGAGCTCGAAGGCGCGCTCGGGCGTCCGCTGTTCGACCGCGGCCCGCGCGGCATGGCGCTGAACTCCTACGGCGACCTGGTGCTGCTGCGCGCTCGCCGCATCGAGCGCGAGTTCGAGGATGCGCGCGCCCAGCTCGTCGCGCGCGGCGGCATCGGCACCTCGGCCGACGTGCATTCGCCGTTCGCGTCGATCCTCAACGGCCGCCGCCTGGCGGTGATCGCGAGCCTTGTGGAGAAGCGCAACATGCCGGCGGTCGCGCGCGAGTTCGGCATCACGCAGCCGGCGATCAGCAGCGCGCTGAAGGACCTCGAAGGCGGGCTCGGCGTCGCGCTGCTCGAGCGCAGGACGCGCGGTCTCGTGCCCACGCCGGCCGGCGAGATCGTGGCCTTCCATTTCAAGCGCGTGCTCGCGGAGCTGCGCCACATCGGCCCCGACATCGCGGCCAGCGAAGGCATGCTGCAGGGCAGCGTGAACGTGGGAGCGCTGCCGCTCGGCCGCACGCAGATACTGCCGCAAGCGATCGCCTCGCTGCTGGCGCGCCATCCGGGGCTGCACGTCGCCACGGTCGAAAGCCCTTACGACGCACTGGCGGCATCGCTGCGCAGCGGCGACATCGACTTCATCCTCGGCGCGCTGCGCAGCGGCGCCGAGGCGCGCGACCTGCAGCAGGAAGCGCTGTTCGAAGACCGCATCTCGGTGATCGCGCGCGCCGGCCATCCGCTGGCGCGCGCCGCGCGCGTCGACTTCGATGCGCTGCGGCAGGCGACCTGGGCGCTCTCGCGGCAGGGCACGCCGTCGCGCGAGCTGCTCGAGCGCTTTTTCTCGGCCGCGCGCGAGGCGCCGCCGGTTCCCGCCGTGGAGACCGGCGACCTCGCCGTGCTGCGCGGCCTGCTGCTCGAAAGCGACATGCTGACCGCGATCTCGGCCCACCAGCTGCGCCACGAGATCCGCAACGCCAGCCTGGTGGTGCTCGACTTTCCGCTCGACGAGACGCGGCGCGAGATCGGCCTCACCCAGCGCCTTGGTGCGTTCCCCTCGCCCGGTGCGAGCGCACTGATGCAGGAGATCCGCGCGGTGGTCGCCCGCTCGCCGGACTTCCGCGCCAAGCCCGCGGACCGCCGCCGGTGAAATGCCGGCGGCCGCTGGCGCTCAGCGCCGGGCCAGCAGGTCAGCCAGTTCGGGCACCAGGGCCTCGGGCGCCAGGCCCTGCGCATGCTGCAGCGTCTGCAGCACCGCCGCCGCAATGTCGCGGTGCGCACCGGCATCGCCCGCCATGGTGTTGTAGTAGCCGAGGTCCTTGCTCGCATTGGCGATCGAAAAGCGCAGGCTCGATGTGTCCTTGGCCGTCAGGTAGGGCCGCAGCCGCTCCAGCGCCACGCCGCCGCCGCCGCCCTTGGCCAGGATCTCCACGAACATCTCGGGCGCCACGCCGTGCTGGCCGGCACAGGCGGCCGCCTCGGCGATCAGCGCCACCGTGCCCAGCGAGACGAAGTTGTGCAGCAGCTTCATGCCATGGCCCGCGCCCACCGGGCCCGCGTGCAGGATGTTCTCGGCAAAGCACGACAGCAGCGGACGGCATTCCTCGAGCAGAGCCGCATCGCCGCCGACCAGCAGGTTGAGCCGGCCTTCGGCCGCTTCCTTGGGCGTACGCGTCATCGGCGTGTCCAGGAAGCGGCTGCCCGCGGCCTGCACGGCCTGGGCCATGCGCAGCGTGGAGGCCGGAATCGCGGTGGAGCAGTCGATGACGATGCTGCCCGGGCGCAAACCCTGCAGCACGCCGCCTTCGCCCGTGAGCACGGCCTCGACCTGGGGCGAGCCCGTGAGCACGAGGATGACGATGTCGGACTGCGCAGCCAGGTCGGCCGCCCGCGTGAAGCTGCGCGCGCCGGTGGCCTTGAGCGCGTCCAGCGGCTGGTTGCCGGCGTGCTCGAGCACGGCCAGCGGGTAGCCGTGCTTGGCGATGTTGGTGGCAATGCCGTGGCCCATCATGCCGATGCCGATCATGCCGATGTTTTTTTTCAAGGGAATCTCCTGGTTGCGGTGTGTAGGGGATGCAGGGGCAACCGTCCGAGTCGAGGACTGGGTTCCGCTTCGGGTCAGGCTTCCGTCGGCAAGCACCGAGCGTGCGACGAAGTGGCTCGGATGGGCCTGCAGGCAGGCGCAGCGTACCAAACTCGGCGGAGTACTTCGTCCCGACAAGCGATGCCCATGCTCACCGAGCAGTTCGAGCAATCGCTCGCCTCTCTCCCGGCGCAGAAAACCACAGGATCAGGCCGCAGCCGGCGAACGGTTCTTGCGATAGGAGTTCTTCAGAAGAATCTTGCCGGCACGAAAAGCAAACAGATCGCAGCCTTGGACTTCGACGCGGGTTCCGTCGGTGCGTGTTCCCGTGAACGTCCACTCCGACACTCCGCGGTCCCCATGGACGAAATGGCGCGCGTTCCCCCAGTGGGCGTCGGGAAAGACCGCCCAGACTTCTGCAAAAGCAGCTCGCACCGCCGCGCCGCCGGCGTATCGGGTGCCGCAGGCCTCGGCGCCGGCGGAGGCTTCGAAGATGCAATCGGGTGTCATGAACGACATGAGTGCATCCACATCGTGCCGATTCCACGCATCGGCAAATGCCTGCAACACTTCCGCGGTCACTTCGGGATTCGGCGTTTGCATGATCGGGCACCTCCGGCCGGCGGGCGGCTTGGATGCCGAGATTAGTCCGATCGAATCCGGCCAGCAAGCTCATCGGGGACCGGTTGGCTGCACGCCGTTGGCATCGCGCATTGCACGCGATCCCGATCCGTCCTCACTCCGCCTGGATCCCCGCCTCCTTCACCACCCTGCCCCACTTGGCAAGGTCGGACCTGATCAGCGCGGCGTATTCCTGCGGCGTGCCGCCCTGTATCTCGATGCCGGCAGCCTCCAGCCTGGTCCGCACGTCCGGCAGCTTGAGCGCCGCGTTGATCTCGGCATTCAGCTTGGCGACGATGGCCTTGGGCGTGCCGGCCGGCGCCAGGAACCCGCCGTTCGTGTTGGCGTCGTAGCCCTTCAATCCCTGCTCGTCCGCAGTCGGCACGTCGGGCAGCGAGCTTGTCCGCTTGCGCGTCGACACCGCCACGGCGCGCACGTTGCCGGCCTTCACCTGCGGCTGGATGGCACTGAGGGTGTCGATGAAGAGCGCGGTGCGTCCGGCCAGCAGGTCCGGGTGCGCGGCGGACGAGCCCTTGTAGGGCACCAGAAGCATCGGCGCGCCGCTGGCCATGCGGAACATCTCGGCCGCCATTTCCTGCGCGCTGCCGCGGCCGGAGGTGGCAACCTTGGCCTCGTCCGGATGGGCCTTCATCCACGCCACCAATTCGGGCAGCGTCCTGGCCGGAAGCTGCGGATAGATGGCGAACACCAGTGGAACCTCGTGGCTGTAGACGATGGGTTCGAAGCTTTTTTCCGGATCCCAGCCGAGGTTCTTGAACAGGAACTTGTTGATGTTGTGGCTGCCGCCGACGATGCCGATCGTGTAGCCGTCGGGCGACGACTTGGCAAGAACGTCGGTGCCGAGATTGTTGGAAGCGCCGGGCCTGTTGTCGACGATCACCGGCTGCCCCATCGACACCGCAAGCTTGTCGCCGACGACGCGGGCGATGGTGTCGATCGCACCGCCGGGCGGCGCAGGCACGATGATCTTGATGGCGCGTGCCGGATAAGCCGCCTCGGCCGATGCGGCGAACGGCATCGCCGCCAGCGACGCCGAGACGGCAAGGATCTTGACCAGGGATGTGAGCTGCATGGATGTCTCCTCTTCGGGGTGGGTCTGTGTCTCTTTTGAAAGGCCGCGCGCCGCGCTCACTCGATCGTGATCTTGCGGCTTCGGATGATCTGGGCGTAGCGGCGCTTGTCGTCGTCGATCAGCCGCGCGAACTCCTGCGGCGATGTGGCGCGCGGCACGCCGCCCAGCCCCACGAAGCGCGCCTTGACCGATTCGTCGGCCAGCACGGCGCGCAGGTCGGCGGCGATCTTCTCCACCAGTTCGGGCGGCGTGCCCGCCGGTGCGAGCAGGCCGATCCAGGAGATCGCGTTGAAGCCGGGCGCCACGCTTTCGGCGAGCGTGGGCACGTCGGGAAACGCCGGCACGCGCTTGTCGCCGGTCACGGCCAGCGCACGCAGCTTGCCCGCCTTGATGTGGCCGGAGGCCTCCAGCACGGTCATGAACGACAGCTGCACATGGCCCGCAAGCAGGTCGGCGATGGCCGGACCGCCGCCGCGGTAGGGCACATGCACGATGAAGGCACCCGTCTGGTCCTTGAACATCTCGGCCGCCAGGTGCGGCGCGCCGCCGGCGCCCGAACTGCTGTAGCTCATCTGGCCCGGCCTGGACCTGGCCAGCGCCACGAAGTCGGCCGCCGTCTTCGCGGGGACCGCCGGATTGACCATCATCGCCAGCGGCAACTCGGCCACCAGGGAGACCGGCGCAAAGGCCTTGTCGGCGTCGTAGGGCAGCTTGGAATACAGCAAGGGATTGATCGCCTGCGTCCCGATGTTGCCCAGCAGCAGCGTGTAGCCGTCCGGCCTGGACTTGGCGACGAAGTCGGCGCCGATCTGCCCGGCGGCGCCGCCCTTGTTCTCCACGATCACAGGCTGGCCCCAGCGCCGGCCCAACTGCTCGGCGATGACGCGGCCGCCGGTGTCCGTCCCGCCGCCCGGCGGGAACGGCACCACCAGCGTGACGGGGCGCGAAGGAAAAGTCTGCGCGAAGCCCGGTGTTTGGATGGCGCAGAGGGCAAGGGCCAGGGGAACGGCAAGGTGTCGAATGAACAAGGGTGTCTCCATTTATAGGTTTGATGTGCGGCCGCTGGCCGCGCGCGCATGGACTCAGGTGGTCAGGCTCATGGCCGGGCGCTCGCCGGCCAGGGCCCGGGCGACGCTCGCCAGCACCATCTCGGCCATGGCGGTGCGGGTCTCCCAGGTGGCACTGGCACGGTGGGCCTGCAAGGTCGCGCGCTCGGACCGGCGCAGCGCCAGCGGCACGCGCGGCTCGTCGACGAACACGTCGAGCCCCGCACCCGCGATGCGGCCGTCAAGCAGCGCCTGCGTGAGATCGGCTTCGTTCACGAGCCGGCCGCGCGCCACGTTGACCAGGAAGCCGCGCGGCCCCAGCGCATCGAGCACGGCCGCATCGACGATGCCTTCGGCGCGGTCCGCGGCGGCGCACAGCACCAGCGCGTCCGACTCGCGCGCCAGGTCCACCAGGCGCGGTGTGAAGCCGTACGCGACGTCGTCCATGGCATGCAGGTCGGTGTAGCGGATGGGGCAACCGAAAGCCGCCGCCCGCACCGCGACGGCGCGGCCCACCCGGCCCATTCCGACGATGCCGATGCGCATGCCGCTGAACCTGCGGGCGAGCGGAATGGCACTGGGCTGCGGATGAAGTTCCCACTGGCCGTCCCGCACAAAGCGGTCGCCGGCACACAGGTTCCGGCAGGCCGCGATCAGCAGGCCGATGGCCAGGTCGGCCACGTCTTCGGTGAGCGCACCCAGCGTCGCGGTGACGGGCAGGCCGCGCTCCCGGCAGTACGCCAGGTCCACGGCGTCGGTGCCCACGCCATTGACGGCCACCACCTTCAGGCTGGGCAGCTGCTCCAGCATCGCGCGCGAGATGCCCGTGTGCCCGCCGGTGATCACGGCGTCGACCGACGCGCCATGCTGGCGCAGCCAGCCCTCCGGATCGGGCAGCTCGAAGTGCTTGTGCACGGTGTAGAGCGAGGCGAGCGTGTCGTTGATCGCGGGAATCAGGATCGGATTGAGTTGAAGGACTTGGGGTTTCATATCGCTGTTCGGGAACGCTCTTCACGGAGCTGGGCCTATGCTATGAATAGATTGATAGTACGGTCAATCTTGATACATATAATCAATAGAAATCGACTCTGACGACCTGCCCATGGCTTCCTGGATTTCAATGACCGAGGCGTGCAAGCTGCTGGGTGTGCAGCCCCAGACGATCTACGCGTACGTGAGCCGCGGCAAGCTCGAGGTCGTGCCCGACCCGGCCGACACGCGGCGCAGGCTCTACCGCGCCGAGGACGTGGCCGGCCTGGCCAGGCGCAAGCAGGCCGGCCGCAAGCACGAGACGCTGGCCGCCAACACGCTGTTCGGGTCGGAGCCCAGCATTCCCACGGCCCTGTGCGCGTTCTCCCGCGGGCGGCCGTACTACCGCGGCCGGGATGCCGTGCGCATGGCCCGCACCGCCACGCTCGAAGATGCGGCTCAGCTCCTGTGGGGCGCCGAACATGCCGTCGATTTCGCCTGCATGGCGTCCCTGCGTTCCGGCAAGCCGGGGCGAGGCGCGGCCTTCGCCGCCTTGGCCAGCCTGGCGGCCGCCGGCCATTCCACCGGGGGCCGCCTGACCCGGGTGCTGCATGCCGAGGGCCAGGACCTGGTGGGCCGGCTGGCCAACGCGTTCGGGGCTTCACCCGGCCACGAACCGCTGCATCTGCGCTTTGCGAAAGGATGGAAGCAACCTGCCAAGGTGGCCGATCTGCTGCGAACGGCCCTGGTGCTCCTGGCCGATCACGAGCTGACCAGTTCGGCCTTTGCCGCGCGCATTGCGGCTTCGACGGGCGCCTCGTTGCCCGCATGCCTGCTGGCCGGATTGACCACCCTCTCCGGCCCCTTGCATGGCGACGCCTCGGGCCGCGTCGGCGCATTGTTCAGCGAGGTGGAGCGGCTGGGGGACGACCAGGTGCTGGCCCACCACCTCTCGAACGGCCTGTCGCTGGCCGGATTCGGCCATCACCTCTACCCCGACGGCGATCCGCGCGCGGCCGCGCTGCTGGCCTTGTTCGAGCCTCCCAAGGTGATCGCACGCTTCATCGCAAAGGTGGCGAAGCTGACCGGCTTGCAGCCCAACATCGACGTCGCGCTGGCCGCCATGGCCGCCCACCATCGGCTGCCTGCCGATGCGGCCTTTGGCCTGTTCGCTACCGCGCGCAGCGTCGGGCTCCTGGCGCACAGCCTGGAGCAGCTGGGCACGGCGCAGGTGATCCGCCCGCGCGGGCGCTATGTGGGGCCGGCGCCAGAGCCCGTGTGAGCTGCCCGCATCGATGCAACCGTCCCGAGTCAAGCCTCGCCCGGCCAGGCGTCAAACCGGCGCGTAGCTCCCTGTGCCTCCCGGCCAGGCCGTCAGCACTTCATATCCCTCGGGCGTGACGGCCACCATGTGCTCCCACTGGGCGGACAGCGACCGGTCCCTGGTCACGACGGTCCACCCGTCGGGCAATTGCCTGGTTTCGCGCTTGCCTGCGTTGAGCATCGGCTCGATGGTGAAGACCATTCCCGGTTCCAGCTTGAGACCTTCACCGCGCTGCCCGTAGTGCAGCACGTTCGGTTCGTCGTGGTAGATCCGGCCGATGCCGTGGCCGCAGTATTCGCGCACCACGCTGAACTGCTCCTGGTGAGCGACCGACTGGATGGCATGGCCGATATCGCCCAGGGTCGCTCCGGGCCTGACCTGCCGGATTCCGGCCAGCATGGCCTCGTACGTCGTCTCCACCAGGCGCCGAGCCAGCACGCTGGGCGCGCCGACGAAGTACATGCGGCTGGTGTCGCCGAACCAGCCGTCCTTGATGACGGCGACGTCGATGTTGACGATGTCGCCCTTCTTCAGGATCTTGGCCGGAGAGGGAATGCCGTGGCAGACCACCTGGTTGACGGAGGTGAGGATGGTCTTGGGATATCCCTGATATCCCACGTTGGCGGGAATGGCGCCTTGCACATTCACGATATGGTCGTGGCAGATCCGGTCGAGCGTCTCCGTGCTCACCCCGGGCACCACGTGGGGCCCGACCATGTCCAGAACCTCCGCGGCAAGCCTGCCGGCGCGCCGTGCCATCGCGAGTTCCTCGGCGGACCTGATGGGAACGCCGTGCGCCACTAGTGCTTCCCAGTCGCGGATCCGCGGGGCTTGCCGGGCTGGCTGGTGACAGCCGCGGCAATGTCCAGGCCGCCCGCGAGTTCGGCCTGTATCAGCAGCTGGCAGATTTCCCGGTAGTCCAGTTCCGGATGCATCTCGGTCAGCATCCCGACCCGCATCCAGTGCTCTGCCTGTGCATTGATGGACCTGCTCAGGGCATTCCCCGCCACCCGCAGGTTCTCATGCATCAGGTCCGAAATCTTCACGATGCCCATTGCTTGCCCTCTATACGAAATATACCCGTATTGTATATGTTTCGTATGGTCTCGCAAATGATCCGGGCGAATGAACTCGACGACATCCGCGGGTGGCGAGCGCCTGTTCGACGGCGTCGAAGCCCTGCATGCCCTCGCGATGGTGAAAGCGGTCGTGGCGCCGGACGTGATCCACCTGCAATTTGCGAGAAAGTAAAGGCGTGCGGTGCAGTCCCTTGCTGCAGGCAGCGCTTGGACCTGGCACTGCCGTCCGGTCTCCCGCTACAGCAGGCCCTTGGCGGACGCTTTCAGCGTTGCGGCCGCGCGGGTCGAGCAGCCAAGCTTGCGGAACACACGTTCGACATGGGTCCGTACCGTGCTCGGGCTGATGCTCAGCGCGCGAGCGACCTGCTTCGTGTTGTCGCCCCGGCTGATGCAGCGCAGGACTTCGAGTTCGCGCTGGGAAAGCGACGGGTCGCCCGGCGCAGGTGCGGCGGGCTTCGCAGGCGTTCCCGACAGGGCACAGGCGAGCAGCGCGGTGACGACCTCCTGGTCGAAGCGGCCCGCCTCGACGTCCTCGTGCATGCGAGCGAGCGACTGTGCCTCGGTCAGTTCCGGCCGCCACGGACGGCGGGTGCGATGCGAAACCCACTGCTCGGCCGCCGCGACGATCTGTCCTTCGAGCGGCATCGACATGCCGGAGCGGCCGCGGAAGTAGCCGGAGCCATCGCGCCGCTCGAAGGCGAACGATGCGATCTCTGCCTCGGCCGCAAGGCCGTCGATCTGCCCGGCGGCGCGGGAAGTCCAGTACGGCACGAGCCGCAGGCGCTCCATCGACGAGGCCGGCAACGGTTCGGGCGCGTTCCAGATGGCGTTGGGAACCGCTGCGCGCCCGATGCCATGGATCAAGCCGGCCTTGTACATGCGTTGGCGCAACGGTTCGTTCATTCCCAGTTGCGTGCCGCAATCGCGCGCCAACTTCGCCACGCGGCGCGAGTACCCCGTCATCCAGGGAAGCTTGAGGTCGCTCACGTCGCCCACGAGTTCCAACCCGACGCGCCGAAGCATCGAAGCCGGCTGGTCGGCGACGCCGGTCCACGGCGCGACGGGAGAATCCAGCAGCTTCATCCACTCCCGGGCATGCGGTGAGCTCGCCTCGACGAGGAATTCCGGGTAGAGGCTGTTCGCGCGCCCCCGCGCCAGCGCGAGGGCTTCGTCGAGCCCATAGAGGCGGCTGAAGATCTCGAGATCGCTCGCCAGGGCCACGACGTAAGTCGCAAGGGGCACGTCCTTGCCCCGGAGGACGCCGGGAATGCCGCTGCCATCGTAGGCCTCGAAAATGGCGCGCAGCGCCGCTTCCACATCGGGACTCAGGCCGAGCATGCCCGCGATGTCGCCGGCGATCTCGCAATGAATATGGGCCATGGCAACCACTGGCCCAGGGATGGGCGCACGGTGCGGCCGATGCAGCCGCGGCTGCGGGGACGCCAGAAGGGCTCGCCGACCGAGCACGTCGTCCTCCAGGAAGTCCGCGAACTCCTGCGCATTGGCCGTGCAACCCGACCAGCGCAGCAGCGCAACGTGCCGCGCGACCTCGACCTGTGGCGCGTTGCAACCGGCTTCCCTCGAAATCATCCCCGCCAGCCAGGCTGTACGCAGGGAATGGTCGATCGGCTGGCCCATGCTCAGATCGCCGATGAAGGCCAGCGCGCGGGCCGCGTCAAAAACGGTGATGGTCGTGTCTTCAGGCATGGGATCCCTGTGGCGGGCGCACAGCATCGCACAGTCCTCGTCCGGCGCCTGTCGGTCATCCGACCGATACCGCAACCGGCGGCGCAGGACAAGAATCGTTGCATCCGCCTCGCTCGATGCGCGGAAAGCTCTCATCCCCACGGCCTTCGCCCCACATCCATGTCCGACATCATCCAGCCTCATCTTCAGCGGGCCGCCTGGCTGCGCAAGCTCTACTTCATCCGTGCGGCCTTCTCCTTCGCATGGGCCGCGCTGGCCTTCGCCACGGCCAGGCAATCGGCCGTCGCGACGGCCGCCTTGCTGATCGTCTACCCTGCATGGGACGCGCTGGCGAACCTGCTGGACGCCAGGATGGCGGGCGGCACCAAAGCCAATCCGACTCAAGTGTTGAACGCCTGGATCAGCACGATCGTCGCAGCTGCGGTCACGGGCTCGCTCGTGCTCGGGCACCAGATCGTCCTGGTCATCTTCGGGATCTGGGCCATTGCTTCAGGTCTCCTGCAGCTGGCGACGGCCATTCGCCGCCGCAAGAGCGATCGTGGGCAATGGGCCATGATGCTGAGCGGCGCGCAGTCTGCGCTTGCCGGCGGCTTCTTCATCGCACAGCAAGGCGCCGGTACACCGGTCGTCCGGACGCTCAGCGGCTATGCGACGGTTGGCGCCGTGTACTTCCTGATCTCCGGACTTGTGATCCTATTTCGCAAACCGGATGAGGGGCCCGTCAGCTCGCCCGGTTGATGGCCTTGTGGCTTGCCTGCACATACTTCAGGAGAATCCTCCACGCGCAGTCAAAGACCCAACCGCGTCAAGGCCCAGGCTACCGTGCCCAATTGCGCCACGTTGAGCATCATCCCGGCGACGTGGAGCCGGCGGAACCTGAAGATCGAAGTGTCGGCGACCGGGATCGTGTGCCGCAGCGTGTCCATGCGCGGGATGATGATCCAGCGGCGCAGCGCAAACGCCAAGGCTGCGATGAATGCCATGCCGAGGGCAAAGGCGGGCTTGCCGGCCCACGCGTAGCTGAGTGCTGCCGCGCTCGCGGTCAGCACCACGGCAACGTAGTAGACGTTGAAAAGACCTCGGATGAAGCGCGAATCCAGCGGCGTGTCGTGCTTGAGCACCAGCAGTGGCAGCGAGCCCATCATGAAGAATCCCATCCAGACGAGCAGGACGACGGTCGCTATGAGCGCAATGACCATGGGGAGCATCTGAACCCTCCTCGGTCTCGAAGCATACGCCGGCGGCAGGCCGCGCGATGGCGCTCCCTGACGCTTTTCGCCAATCGCGCGGAGCAGTGCTGCCATTGCCGCGGGCTCCCGCGCCGCCTAGATTGCAGCCCACATGACCTCTTCTCCCGAACCCATGGCAGGCGCAGCTAAAGGCGCGCCGCTCGCCGGTATGCGCGTGCTCGACCTGAAACATGCGCAAGGACGCAAACATCCGCCTGGCGCAGTGAGCGCGAGCCGTTGCAGCGCGGCGTCAAGTGGCGCAAGATGCCGCACGGCAGCCTCGACGCAGCTTGAGATTCGCCGCTCCGTCGTGGCGCTCGTCGCCGTTCGCCGCCATGCGGCTGGTTCGGGACGGCGAGGTCCCTTTCATTCGCTGGACAACGCCAACAGGTACTGGAGGATTTCTATGCCGAATCGGATCAACGAAGCCATCCAGACGCATTACGGCCGCCCGGATGTGGGAAGCGTCATCCTGGCGGCCCTGGAAAAGGCGGGCAAAGACCTGGACCGCCTCACGCCGGAAGACCTGGCACCTGTCGACGAGTTTCATATCCGGGGCCGGGCAGCGACGCTTGAGCTTGCCCGGGCCGCGGGTCTCGATGCGAGCAAGCGTGTGCTCGATGTCGGCAGCGGTGTTGGCGGCACTTCGCGCTGTCTTGCAAGGGAATTCGGTTGCCACGTCACTGGCATTGACCTCACGGACGAATACTGCCGTGCCGCTGCAATGCTCTCTGCCAAGGTCGGCCTCGCGGACCTGGTCGACTATCGCCAGGGTGATGCCACCAACCTGCCGTTCGACGACGGCGTGTTCGACGTCGTCTGGACGGAGCACGTGGCCATGAACATTCCAGACAAGATCCGGCTGTACGAGGAGATGCACCGGGTTCTGAAGCCGGGCGGCACGCTCGCCATCTACGACGTGTTGGCCGGCCCTTCTGGACCGGTCCTGTTTCCCGTCCCATGGGCACGCACGCCGGATACGAGCTTCCTCGTGCAGCCGGACGAGTTGCGCAGGCTTCTCGAGAACGCTGGATTCACGATTTCTGACTGGATGGACACGACCGAGGCCGCGCGCACGTGGTTTGTCTCCCTGGTCGAGAAGATCCGCAAGGAAGGCTTTCCGCCCCTTGGATTCCATCTGCTCCTGGGGGCCGATTTTCAGGCGATGGCACAAAACCAAGGGCGAAATCTCCAGGAAGGGCGGATTGTTCTTGGACAAGTTGTCGCAAGAAAATAGGCGGCGCCCAACAATGGGTGCAGCCGCCCGGCATCCGACATACCGTCATGGCCTGGCCGGACCACTGCGAGCTGATCGAGATCGTGCGGCCTGCGGTGCACGAGACGGTCAACGGCGCGTGAACACGGCCGCTGCGGCTACGCCGGTGCCGTGCCCTTGACGGCCCAGGCCAGCGCCGCGTAGGAGCGAGTGCCATCGGCTTCGCCGTCGAGATAGGCCGCCTCGACGGCATCGCGCAGCCGTGAGCGCGCGGCCGCGTCGAGCGTGGCGACGTACTCCGCGCCGGGACCGTCCTTGCCCTCGAAGGGTGCCCAGTAATCCGCGAACGAGGCGAACTCCATTCGGATGGCGAGCGTCGTTTCTTCCACGCCCTTGAACCCGGCGTCGCGCCAGGCCCGCGCCAGTTCGCCGGGCCGCGTCAGGGGCCGCGTGTAGTTGCGGGCGCGGCGCGCCCCGGCCTCCGGGTCGAGCACGGCGGCAGTGTCGAAGAACATGCGGTTGGCGATCCAGCCGCCGCGCGCGTCCCACACCGCCGCACCGACCACCGCGCCGGGCGTGGCGACGCGGCGCATCTCGGCAATGGCCCTGCCCGGCTCCGGCACGAAGTGCAGCACCAGCAGCGAGAGCACGCGGTCGAAGCTTTGCGCCGGGTACGGCAGCGCGCAGGCGTCGGCCACCTCGAAGACGATGCGCGCATCCTCGTTGTGGCGCCGGGCCTGTTCGACGTAGGGCAGCGCGATGTCCACGCCCCGCATTTCGCCGGCGCCGGTGCGTCGGGCCACGGCGAAAGTCAGGTGGCCGGTGCCGCAGCCGACATCGAGGATGCGGTCGCCGTCCGCGGTGCCGACGAAGTCGAGAAAAGGCAGCGCGAGGAGTCGGCTCCAGCGGCCCATCAGCCGTTCATAGCCATCGCCGTCGGCGGCGACGAAGGTCGAGGACGTGGTGCTCATGGCAATTCCTCCGCACGGCCGGGCGCATGGAAGAGTGCCGCGCAGGCAGATGCTATGCCTCGGCCGATGGCGGCGTCAACGCCGGCGCGCCTGCCGGTTTTCGGGCCGGCCGGAGTTCATGCTTCCTGGGAGCGCGTCGGCTACAACCCTTGTCGTGGCGCTTTTTGCAGCAGTTCCGCAAGCTGCGCCTTCCACCACGCTGCCTGGCCTGTGGTTCCGTGCCCGGTGGTCCGGTCGCTGGCTGGAATCAGGTAGTAGCGGCCATTTTTCACGCGCTTCATTTCACGTTCCATGATGCCGGTCTCGGGCGGGTTGCGCTCGTCGTCAGCCGCGTTGATGGCGAGCACGGCAGCCTGAATGCGCTCCAGCCCGGGGGACGGGTTGTAGTCGGCGGACGCCTCCCATTGGTAGAGGATGTCGTTTGCATCCGCGGTGAAGGGCGCACCCAGTCGCGCCTCCAGCAGCTTGTCGGCCTGGGCGCGCGTCGGCGCGGCCTTGTACATCGCCAGGTTGCCGCCGTTGGTGGCGGTGGCGAAGAACACGGAGGCCAGCTGGGCGCTGCGGGGCTGGGTGGCGTAGTTGCCGTTGTTCCACTCCGGATCCCTGCGGATGGACTCGGTCAGCAGCCGGCGCATCATCCAGTTGCGGCTGGACATCTCGGTGGGCTGGCACGCCATCGGCACCAGCGCGTCCATGGCGTCAGGGTGCTTCACGCCCCACATCCAGGCATGCATGCCTCCCATGGAATTGCCGATGATCGCGCGCAGGTGCTTGACGCCGAGGTGTTCGGTGACGAGCCGGTACTGCGCGTCCACCATGTCGTCGTAGTTGTAGCGGGGAAAGTTGGCGCGCAGGCCGTCGGAGGGGCGGGCCGACTTGCCTGTTCCCAGACCGTCGGGAATGATGATGTAGTAGCGGGTGGCATCCAGCGGCTGGCCCACGCCGAACAGCTCGCCGGCAAAAGCGGGCGTCAGCATGCTTGCCGCCGAGCCGGCCGTTCCATGCAGGATCAGCACCGGCTCGCCACCGGGCGCGCCAATGGTCACGTAGTTCAGGCGCAGTTCCGGCATGACCTGGCCGGTATGAAAGCGAAAGTCCTTGGCGATCCAGCTGCCCTCCTTGGGCGCCGGGTAATCGGCGGCCCGGCTCGTCAAGGCGAGCATCGCCAGGCTGGAGTACAAAGCGGCTCGCAGGGCGAACCGGTTGAAGCGTGGAACAGCGGGCATGCAGTCTCCTATGGTTTGAGCACAATTTACCGCGAATGCCACATCTGCCGCGCCATGAACTCTCTTCTGGACACTCACCATGACCATCACCATCACCGCCTTTGAACGCTCGCCCGACGGCGGCAAAGGCCTGGCGCGCGACACGCGCGTGCGCTGGGCATTGGAGGAAGCCGGCCTGCCCTACGAGGTGCGCCTGGTGTCCTTCCGCGCGATGAAGGAGGCCGCTCATCTGGCGCTGAATCCCTTCGGCCAGATCCCCACCTACGAGGAGGACGAGCTCGCGCTGTTCGAGACCGGCGCCATCGTGCTGCACATTGCCGAGCGCCGCCCGGGCCTGTTCCCGGCCGATGCCAACGCAAGGGCGCGCGCCATCGCGTGGATGTTTGCAGCGGTCAATACGATCGAGCCGCCCATCCTCGAACTCGTCACGGTCAAGCTGACGGAAGGCGACAAGCCCTGGAAGGCCGAGCGCATGCCCCTCGTGGAGGACCGGGTGCGCGCCCGACTGAACCAACTGGCCGCCCGCCTCGGCGAGGCCGACTGGCTGGACGGCGGCTTCAGTGCGGGCGACCTGCTGATGGTGTCGGTGCTGCTGCGGCTTCGGCCCTCCGGCCTGCTGGACGAGTTTCCCAGCCTGGCCGCCTATGTCGCGCGCGGTGAAGCGCGGCCGGCCTACCAGCGGGCGTTTGCCGCTCAGCTGGCGATCAACGCCGCTCCCGCTCCATAGCAGACATTCCCGGAGATCGCGTGGATGAGCGCTTCGCATGGGGGCAGCAGTTTTCGCCCCGCGGCCCACGCCACCGAACGTCTGTGTCTGTATTCGCCGTTGCGCTACCCATGACAAAGCGCCCAGGAAGAAATGGGACAAAGCGCCCATGCGCGGCTTGGCACGGATCGCTACCGTGGTGCCATGTCTACTTCGACATGAACGCCAAGCCCGGGAGCCAGCCAATGAAGAATCGCATGAACTCACATGCCGCTCTGACGGCTCACCTGCTTCGCCGCGTCGCGCGCACCAGCGCCGTGTTGACCGTCCTCCTGTCCTCCGCCCTGGCAGGGGCGCAAACAGGCAGCAGCCAGAAGGCGAACAAGGACGAGATTCAGCGCGGCCGCTACCTGGTGATGATCGCGGGCTGCAATGATTGCCACACGCCCGGCTACGCCGCGAAGAACGGTGAGGTCGATGAGAAGCTGTGGTTGACTGGCGACGCCCTGGGCTGGTCCGGCCCGTGGGGCACTACGTATGCGGTCAATCTGCGCTTGCTCATGGCTGACATGAGCAAGCAGCAGTGGGTGAAGCATGCGCGCACCATGACACCCCGCCCGCCCATGCCATGGTTCAACGTGCGCCCGATGACCGACGCGGACTTGAAGGCCATCTACGCCTACACCCGCTCGCTGGGTCGCGGCGGTGACCCGGCGCCCGCTTTTGTACCGCCGGGTACCAAGCCTGGCGGCCCGGTGGTGCAGTTCCCCGGCTGATCATCATGCAACGCGGTTCGCAGCGGCGGGCGAAGAATCCCCTCAGGCCTTCTCGAAAGCAGGCCTGAAAACCGTGGCCGCGAAATCCGCGAGCGTCGTCGGGGTGATCTCGGTCGGGCCTTTGTCGTACTCGCCATCGAGGCGTCCCGTGGAGAAGGCCGTGCTCATTTCTGCGAGCTGCGCGGCGGCGTCCGCAGAGAAGCCCTGCTGCATCAGCGCTGCCCTGCCCTCTTCGGGCTCGGACTGGACATACGCGAGATCCGGCTTGCCGATGGCCGCGCCGAGCAGCGCCGTGGCTTCTTTCATCGTGTAAAGGCCTGGCGCGCGCAGATGGAGCACGCGCTTGCCCTTGCCTGAAGGCGTACGCAGCTCGCGCGCCACGACTCGCGCGATGTCCCCGGTGGCCACCATCGGCAGCGGTGCATCGGGCGCAGTCATGTCCGCATACACACCGATGGTCCGAATCATCTCTATCGCGATCAGGAGGTTCTCGAAGAAGTAACCCGGCCGCAGGTGCAGCACGTCCACACCGGCGAGTTCATCCAGGCGCCGCTCCTGCCGATGCAGCCCCGCAATCGGGCCCGTCCCTGAGCCCAGGTGCGCGCCGACGCTGCTCAGATTCACAACGCGTGTCAGGCCAGCCGCAGCGATGGCGCGCGTGATTGCATGGCCCAGCCGATCCTGCTCGGCCGCCATGTCGTGCGCTGCGTAGTCGGTAGGGATCATCGTGTAGACGGCCGTCGCGCCGGCGAATGCCTGGGCCAGGAAGCCCGCATCGCCGATGTCGCCGGCCGCGATATCCGCACCCGCAGCCTTGACAGAAGCGAGCGATCGCGCATTGCGACCGACGACGCGTACCGGTGTCCCTTGTCCAAGCAGCAGTGCCGCGACCTTGGACGTGATGTTGCCGTTGGAGCCGAGGAGCACGTACATGGCAGTTCCCTTCATGGGTGATGTTGCGATGGGTGCCATGGTGCGCGTCGCGGTTGTTTTCAGAAAGCGCCTGCAAGAGAATTCATTGTCCAGTTCTGGAGAACAATTGCATGAAGGCTCCTGCCATCTCCTTTGCCCGCCTGGCGGCCTTCGTTGCAGTTGCCGAGGCTGGAAGCTTCACTGCGGCTGCCGAACGTCTGAACACGGCCAAGTCCGCAGTCAGCCAGGCGGTGGCGGTGCTCGAGCGGGAGTTGGGCACGCAGCTGCTGCAGCGATCCACGCGCAAGCTCGCGATCACCGAAGCTGGGGAAGCATTTCTCTCCGACTGCCGTCAGCTGCTGGCCGGCGCCGAGGCCGCAATGGAGCGGGCACGCACCGGGCACGCGCAACCTTCGGGGACCTTGCGGCTCACCAGCCCCCAGGGATCGGCCGGCATGGTGGCCCGCTGGATCGCGACTTACAGCGAACGCTATCCCGCCATGCGCGTGGACTATGTGCCCACGGACCGCAGGCTCGACCTGATCGCCGAGCACTTCGATCTCGCGATCCGCGTCGGACCGATGGCTGATTCCGGCCTTCGCGCGGTGGTGCTCGAGGAGCTCGGGCTCTGGACGGTCGCGGCGGCCAGCTACCTTGCCCGGCATGGCACGCCGCGCAAGCCCGCGGAGCTTGCGGGCCATGAGTGGATCGCGCTGTCGCTGCTGCCCGCGCCGTGGTCGATCGATTTCGAGCGCGGCGGCCGCAAGCTGCGTGTGAAGCTGCGCGGCTCGATATCAGCGGCGAGCACGGACGCCGTGCTGCAACTGGTGAGCCAAGGCGCAGGTATCTCCTTTTTCCCCAGTACGGCAGACCTGCGTGCTGAGGTGGAAGCCGGGCGCCTCGTTCGCCTCTTTCCCGGCTGGGCGTCGGGGCGCATGTTTCTCTACGCGGCGTATCCGGGCAACATCGCACCTCCCGCGAAGACGCGCGCGTTCATCGATCTTGCGAAGGAAGCGGTGCGGTCTGCGGGACCCTAGGGTGCGGCAAGGCATGCGCCGCCGAGTCGCTCACTCCGGCTCTCCTCCAGTCTTTGATGAGGAAGATCCTTCCGAGGAAAAAACGGCTTCACCAGGGCTGGTCGGTTGGCAGCACGAACAGTTCGGCCACATTGACGTGGGCCGGCGCTTGCAGCGCGAACATCACGGTGTCGGCGATGTTGTCGCAGCTCAGGAATGACATCTGGTCGCGCAGCCCCTCCATCTGATCGCGGTAGCCCTCGTCGGAGATGTGATTGAACAGCTCCGTGTCGACCGCGCCTGGCTGGATGCTGGTGACCCGGATGTTGTGCTTCTTGCCGACTTCCAGGCGCAGGCCTTCGGTGAATGCGGAGACAGCGTGCTTGGTCGCGCAATAGACGGCAAGGCCGGCAAATACCTTGCGGCCGGCAATCGACGACGTATTGACGATGTGGCCGGATCCCCGCTCGATCAGATGAGGTAGCGCTGCAGCCGTGCTGTTCATCAGGCCCTTCACGTTGACGTCCACCATGCGATGCCATTCGCCGACCTTCAAGGCTTCGACGTCCGAGATCGGCATGAGGCCGGCATTGTTGAAAACGATGTCCAGTCCGCCGTAGGCTTGCACCAGCTTTGCCACGCCCGCTTCCACGGATGCACGGTCGACGACATCCATCTCGATGGCGATGGCTTCGCCCCCGTTCGTCCTGATCTGGTCGGCCAGCTTGTCGAGGCGGACGACGCGGCGAGCGGCGAGTCCGACCTTCGCTCCCGCTGCCGCCAGCTTGAGCGCCGCAGCGGCGCCAATGCCGCTCGATGCACCAGTGACCAAAGCGATTTTTCCATTGAGTTCCATGACAGCTCCTTACGGTAGTTAAGTTGAAGGCGCGGCGGCTGCAGACTCGGGTTGTCTGTGCAGCTGCCACGGTTGTCATGGTGCCGAGCGGGGTCCGAGCGGTCGCTCGTCGATTTGCTGCCGATATCGAAGATTTGCTGCGAAGGCCAGGTGCCGGTCAGCGCCCATGCCGGTAGTCGCTTGGGAGCACGCCTACCTCCTTGCGAAACACCTGCGCAAAGTGGCTGGGGCTCGCGTACCCAACCTCCAACCCGATCTCCACAATGGGCGTCTGTGTCTCCCTCAGAAGACGCCGTGCACGCTCCATGCGCAGCCGTGTCAGGTATTGAGAGGGGGAGAAGCCGGTGCTCTTCTTGAAAGATCGCGAAAAATGGGACTCGCTGAGCTGCACCGCCTTTGCAAGGTGCTTGAGATCGAGTTCCTGGTCGATGCGCTCCTGCATCGCTGCGAGCACCCGGTGGATCTTGAAAGCCGGCAGTCCCCCGTGCGGGGTTGCCGGATGCTGCGTGTCGCTTGCGTAGGTTCTCACCAGATGAACGGCAAGGCTGCTCGCGAGGCCTTGCACAAGCATCGTGCTCGGCGTACGGCGCTCCAGCAGCTCGCAGCAAAGGATGCCCAGCTGGTTGGCGATGACCTCGTCCGCGGCGCCGGAGACCTCTCTGAGCGGGACAAGTGGGCTCTCCGGTCCATGGACATCGGTGGCCGCCCTTTTCATCAACGGAAGCCCCAGATAGACGTGCATCACCCGAAACGGCTCGCTTGTCAGCGTGCGCCACCGCAGCTCGCATGGGCGCGGCGATGTCTGCAGAAAGAACTCTCCTGCGCGCACCTTGTTGGCCATCCATTCGCCTTCAAGCTGCCGCTCCTCCACCAGCGCCGAACCGGAGACGACCCATACGATGAGCGGCTCCGGAACAGCCGGAATGAGCAAGCTTTCCTGGACCGGCCGCCTCGTGAAAATCTGGACCAGAAGGTCTCGCCACGGCTTGCCCTTGCTTGTCGCAACGAGGTCCCCGGGCACACGCTCGTCGAGCGCTTCGGCGGTACTGAGTTGAAGGTCCATGGTTCAGCGTATCAATACTCCAAGATTCTCCAGTCTGTCGGTTTGTGCAAGCCCTCGCCAGAAACAGGCATGTGACGCGGGGCCCTGGTTCCTACGATCACTCCATGTTCAACCGGCGTGTGAATCACGCAGCAACTTGGAGAGTAATCAAATGAGCAAGGTCTGGTTCATCACGGGTGCTGGCCGCGGAATTGGTGCACAAATCGCCACGGCGGTACTGGCAGCTGGCGACAAGGTCGTGGCAACTGGCCGGAACCCCGCGCAGCTTGAAGAGCTGTACGGCGAATTCGGCAGCCGCGCCATGTGCCTTCCACTCGATGCCACGCGCGAACAAGATGCCATTGCAGCCACCCAGGCGGCCGTTTCCCGCTTCGGCAGCATTGACGTGCTCGTGAACAACGCGGGCTACGGCCAGCTTGGTTTGTTCGAAGAAGTCTCCGGCGAGGACGTCGAGCGCCAGTTTCACACGAACGTCTTCGGCATGATGCACGTGACCCGTGCCGTGTTGCCGGCAATGCGCAAGCAGCGCCGGGGCCACATCCTGAACCTGGCGTCGGTGGGAGGCTTCATGGGCTTCGACGGGGCTTCCATCTACTGTGCCGCCAAGTTTGCCGTGGAAGGCTTTTCCGAATCTCTCGCTCTCGAAGTTGCACCCTTCGGAATCAAGGTCACCATCGTCGAGCCGGGATTCTTCCGTACCGACTTCCTGGACAAGAAGTCGGTCCAGTACGGCTCTCGCAGGATTGCCGACTATGCGGAGTTCTCGAGCAACTCGCGTTCCGCCTACGAAAGCTACAACCACAAGCAGCCCGGTGATCCGGCAAAGCTGGGCCGCGCCATCGTGGAACTGGCTGAAATGCCGCAGCCTCCGCTTCACTTTCTAGCCGGCACCGACGCCGTCGACTTTGCGGCGAAGACTTTCGAACGCCGGCGTGCCGAGATCGACACCTACGCCGGGCTGTCGGTCACGACGGACGGGGATTTCTGATGCCACGGGTGCCGGCGGGCGGCGCCCTACCCCTTGCTAGCCGGCCATCATCTCGAAGCGGGAGACATCCTTGGATGGAGGTACGCCGAACAGCCGGCTGTATTCGCGGCTGAACTGGGAGGCGCTCTCGTAGCCCACCGAATAGCCCGCCTTCGAGACCTCCATACCCTCGCTCAGCAGCAAGCGCCGGGCCTCCTGCAGGCGAAGTTGCTTCTGGTATTGCAGTGGGCTCATGGCGGTAACGGCCCGGAAGTGATGGTGCAAGGAAGACGTGCTCATGCAGCATTCGCGCGCCAGCTCGTCCAGCTTCAGGGGCTCTGCAAAGTTCGACTTGAGCCGGGAGACCGCTCGCATCACGCGGTTTGCATGGCTGTCGGCCCTTGCCACCTGGGCAAGCCGCTCCCCTTGCTCACTGCGCAAAAGCCTGTAGACAAGCTCGCGGGTAGCCAGCGGTGCGAGGGCCGCTGCATCTTCAGGCGAGTCCAGCAAATGCATGAGCCTGATTGCGGCGTCCAGCATGCCGTTCGAAACGCTGCTCAGGAACAGGCCGCGTTGCGTGGCCGCGCGCCGTGCCGGGGGAGGCCCTGCCTGGAGAACCAGCTCGGAGATCTCCGCAGGGTCCAGATCCAACCTGAAGCACAAGTACGGCTCGCTGGATTTCGCATGAGTGACCTGCGCGCTGATGGGCAGGTCGGTGGAAAAGACCAGGAACCGCGAGGCGTCGTAGTCATAAACCTCATCCCTCAGCATGACCCGCTTCGCGCCTTGCGCAATGATGCAGACGGCCGGTTGATGAAGGGCGTGGACCAGTTCGTCGCTGGGTGCCGAAAGCTTGATGGCCGAGACGCGCGGAATCGATGTCGGGCAAATGCCCTCCCTTGGGGCATGCCGCGCGACGAGCGAAGCCAACTCCCGAACCCGTGCGGCGTCGGGCGGCGAAAAATGGGGCACGGCCGAAGAACCGGGGACTGCGGCTGTGGAATTCAGGTTCAAGGAATCCATGCGGGGCATTGCATCGGTCGATTGAAGACCCGAAATCCTAACAACCAGAGAGGCCCCCAGCCGCATGCCGACGCTTCATCGAACAGCGCCCAGCGCGACCGGGAGCTCGGCGTGACGCTCATCCAGACTGAAGCTGCCGGCGCCGAAGGCAACCACCTGCAGCAGGCCGCCGGCCATTGCCAGGTTCTTCAGGAAATGGAACAACTGGTTCTGGTCGCCCAGCGCGTTGTGGAAGATCACCGCGGAAACCACCGAGAACAGCGCCAGCGCGGCAGCCACCCAGCGGGTGCGGTACCCCGCCACGAGCAGCAGGGCGCCACCGAGCTCCATGGCAAGAGCGCCGGCGTACGCCAGCTCCGGCAGCGGAATGCCCACCGATGCGATATAGCCGATGGTGCCGCCCGGGGCCATGAGCTTGCCCACGCCGCTGATCAGGAAGATGGCAGCCATGAGCAGTCGCCCGATAAATGGCGCCGCGGAGGTCGACGAGAGGATGGAAGAGGTGTTTGCGGATTGCATGACGAGGTACTCCTAAAAGTTTGAGACAGGGTGGAAAGAACGGTGGGCAAGCCGGGTAAGCCCGTGCGCATCCAACCGCTGGGACGAACTTTAGGAACTTCCTGTGTAGCTGAAAAGCCAATATTTTTAGATGCAATCCATCTGATTCAACGATAGGGCACCGGCGCCCGAAAAACTCCTTTCATCGTTGCCTGTATATCGGCCTGGCCGATGCTTTCCATCTAAACAAATAGGCTATCGCAATCGATGGCGTTTCCCTACTCTTCAGGTCATGCAGCAATGAGCTGAACAACACCAAGGAGTAGCAATTGGAACTTAAGGACTTTGACAACAAAGTGGTGCTGGTCACCGGCGCAGGCTCCGGGATAGGCCGCGAGGCCGCCCGGGCGTTTGCCGGACGCGGTGCAATCGTTGTCGCTGCGGACCTGAACGAAGGTGGACTGGCCGAAACCACGCGCCTGATTGCCGGTCCCGGCGGGCGAGCGCTTGCCGTCACAACAGACGTTTCCGACGAGTCGCAGGTGCGCAACCTGATGGCACGTTTGAAGAAGGATTTCGGCCGATTGGACGTTGCCTTCAACAACGCGGGAATCACCGGCCAGGCGCATCGCATTGAGGACTACCCGACAGACGACTTCGACCGCGTGATTGCGGTGAACCTCAGGAGCGTTTTCCTCGGCATGAAGCACCAGATCCCACTCTTGCGCCGTGCCGGGCGGGGCGCCATCGTGAATACGGCCTCCGTGGCGGCCTTGACCGGGCCGGGGGGCATGAGCGCGTACGCGGCATCGAAGCACGGGGTACACGGGCTGACCCGCGTTGCAGCAATGGAGAACGCCGCCCACGGCCTGCGCATCAACGCATTGGCGCCAGGCTGGACCGAAACCCCCATGGTCGCCACGGCGAGCGCACAGAACCCCGGCTTCGCCCAACTGGCCACTTCGGCCATTCCGGCGAAACGAGGTGCCCAGCCGTCCGAGATTGCTGCGGCTGCGGTATGGCTCGCTTCTGAAGCGTCCTCCTACGTCATGGGTCAGATGCTTGTCGTGGACGGCGGGATGACCATCGGCGGATTCGAACTCTGAAACACATCACGAAAGAACATCATGGCTGACATCAACATCGATATTGGCGAAGCAGCAAAGGCCGTCATTCGCCGCAATACGGACGAAGTTCAAGGCCAGGGCAACTGGGCCCTGTTCGATGAGCTTTTCTCCGACGCGTTTCTGGACCACACCCCGCAGCCGAATTGCACCCCGGACAAGGCCGGCGCGCTAGGCCTCTACAAGAAACTCCGGGAAGCTTTTCCTGATTTCCACGCCGTCATCCATTGGCAGCGTGCGGACGGCGACGTGGTGACTACCTACAAGACGTACCACGGCACACACCGTGGTGACTTCCTGGGGGTTCACGCGACCGGCAAAGCCATCCAGTTCGAGACCGTCGACGCCATGCGCGTGCAAGACGGAAAGATTACCGAGCACTGGGGCGTTGCGAACCTGTACTCGGTCCTGGAACAGCTGAATGCACTTTCTCAGTAAGGAGATTCACATGAACACGAACATCCTGCAGAACAAAGTCCTCGTGGTAACGGGTGCCGCAAGCGGCATCGGGCGGGCCATTGCGGTCAATGCCGCCAGGCATGGCGCCAAAGCGGTCATCGTCTCGGACATCAGCCGCGAACCACGCGAAGGCGGCACCCCGACCACCGACGAGATCGAAGCCTTGGGTGTTGCCACCGCTTTCGTCAAGGCGGACGTGAGCAAGAAGGAAGAAGTCGACGCGCTGGTAGACGCATCGGCCCCGTTCGGCGGCGTGGATGTGATGGTCGCCAATGCGGGGATCACGCTTCGCTCGGATGGTTTCGACGTCTCTTCGGACGACTTGCGCAAGCTGATGGCCGTCAACCTGGACGGTACGCTGTTCAGCGCCCAGGCCGCGGCCCGCCAGATGAAGGCCAATGGCAAGCAGGGAAGCATCATTCTCATGGCCAGCATGGGTGGGCTGGCGGGGGCCGGCATCACGGTGGCGTACTCGACAAGCAAGGGCGGCGTCGTCCTGATGGCCAAATCGCTTGCCGACGCGCTCGGGCCCGACGGTATCCGCGTGAACGCGGTAGCGCCAGGAACCATCGACACCCATCTTCTGCGAACCAGTCCGGGCATTGCTGAAGCGGCCGAGGGCTTTCGCCAGCGCACACCGCTGCGGCGGCTGGGCCAGCCTTCGGAGATCGGCGATGCGGTGGCTTTCCTCGGCTCCGATCTATCCAGCTACATCACCGGGACCGCCTTGCTGGTCGATGGGGGCTTGCTGGCCGTCATCTGAAATACAAGCATTTTTTCTTCTCGAACTCTGAAACCCATCATGAACACCACCATTCGCTTTCATTCCTACGGAGGCCCCGAAGTTCTCCAGGCCGAGAACCAGGCCGATGTCGGGGCGCCGTCCGAAGGACAGGTGCGCCTGCGCCACCTGGCCATTGGCGTGAACTTCATCGATACGATGTTCCGCCGGGGCATCGTCCCCGTTCCGCTGCCTGCAGTTCCTGGCGTCGAGGGCGTCGGCATCGTCGAGGCTCTCGGAGCAGGCGTCGGCGCCCTGAAGGTAGGCCAGCGCGTTGCCTACTATCTCGCTCCGGGCAGCTACACCCAGGTGCGCCTGATCGACGCAAGTGCATTGGTGCCGGTGCCCGACGATCTCGGCGCGGGGCAGATTGCGGCCGTCCTGACCAAGGGCTTGACCGCCTGGGCCGGGCTGAACGGCTACCACCAGATGCAGCCCGGCGAGACGATCCTCGTCCAGGGCGCCTCGAGCAGCGTTGGCAGCCTGCTCGCGCGCTGGGCAAAAGCGCGCGGCGCCACAGTCATCGGCACCGCGGGAAGCCCCGAGAAACGCCGGGCGCTGGAAGGCACCATCGACCATGTGCTGCCATCGGATGCGCAAGACCTGGCGCAACGGGTGCGGGAGATCGCGCCCGGCGGCGTCGACGTGGTGTATGAGTTCGTCGGAAAGTCGACGTTCGATGCAACGCTTGCTTCGGTAAAGGATGGCGGCGTGGTCGTTTCCATCGGCGCCGCATCTGGCGCTCCGGCCTTCGACAAGGAAGCGGCCGCAAAGCGAGAGCTCAAGATGGTCGGCGGTCCGATGGCGCCTTATCTGACAGGCCGGGTGTCGCAGGCCGTGAATGATGTTTTCGAAGCTTTCAGGACGGGCGTATTGGGAGAAGTTCCGTTCACGGAGTATGCCCTGCGCAATGCATCCGAGGCGCATGCAGCCATTGCGGCGCGCACCAAGAATGGAGCGCTCGTGCTGGTGCCTTGAGACGGGCGCCAGCCCATGAAGAAGAGATGCCCAGGCAGGCATCTCTTTTTTTTAGTGCAGCAGTTGTCCGAGCCAGAACGCCAGCACCGCTGCGGCCATGGTCACCACGAGACACGGAAGGATGAACAGGCCGGCTCCCAACTCTTCGTGGTGCGCTTCGATGTACTTCCAGATCTTCATTAAAAAGCTCCTGACAAGATGGTCACCCGCCGCCGGCGGTATACGCCCTTCGTGCCGAAGACGGCGGTCGCTCGACGGGCTGGCGTCGTGCCATACCCCGCCTCCCGCACGCATCCGCTCGATGCTTCCGCCGGACAAGGTTCCGGCCGCACCCGTGGTGTCCTCGTAGCGCAGATCGCCGGAGAGCAGCACGGCGGGAGTCGCGATGCCCGAATGCGGATGCAACGGAAACAGCGATCCCCGCTTCGGCGCCATGTCGAAATGGTCGACAAACACAAGAGGCTTGGTCAGCTCTCCAATGTCGGAAGGGCTGACGAGGCGTGCCACGGGTCCATGCGTGCGCCCGCTGGTGCGAGCCACCACGCCGCGGTTGCGGCTTGCAGGCGAGCGCTGCAGCTCGGGCGGAACGGAAGTCGTCGAGGTCATTGGGATTTCCTTGGATTCATAGAACGAACCAAAGGTTAAAGGCTGGACTTCTCTCTGCGAAGCCTATATCTTTCGATGTGAACCATCTATAGAGGAGATACATGCTCGACGGCGTCTCAATGGACCAGCTGCGCACTTTCATCGCCGCGGCGGACGAAGGCAGCTTCTCGGCCGCAGGTCGCCGCTTGCGGCGCGCCCAGTCCGTCGTGAGCCAGACCCTGGCAAACCTCGAAGGCCAGATCGATGTTCAGCTGTTCGACCGGAGCGCCCGGTATCCACAACTGACCGAAGCCGGCATTGCCCTTCTGGCAGAGGCACGCCGGGTGGTGTCTGGCATGGACGGATTCAAGGCAAAGGCTCGCACCATGGCCGAGGGGCTGGAGCCGGAGCTTTCAGTGGTCGTCGACGTCATGTATCCGATGGAGTCGCTGACGACGGCGGTGGGCCTCTTTCATGCGGCTTTCCCGCACACCCCGCTCAGGCTGTACGTGGAGGCGCTTGGCGCTGTTGTTCAGCCAGTGCTGAATGGCAGTTGCCGCATCGGCATCATGGGTTCGATGCCAACGGTACCCGAAGGCCTGGATACCGAGAAACTGCTGGACGTCCCCATGATCACTGTTGTGGCGCCGTTCCACCCGTTGGCCAAGAGCAAGGGGGTCATCTCTTCGGCCGAACTGTCGCAGCATGTGCAGCTGGTGCTCACTGATCGCACGGCCATGACGGAAGGAAAGAGCTTTGGGGTGTTTTCCGCGCTCACCTGGAAGCTGGCCGATCTGGGTGCGAAGCATGCTTTTCTGCGTGCCGGGTTCGGCTGGGGGCACATGCCCGCCGCGATGGTGCGCGCCGACCTGGAAGCTGACGCCCTGGTGCCGATCACGCTGGAGATGTTCCACCCGAAAACGCCGCCCATCGCCATGCTCGCGGCCTACAGAAAGGACATGCCTCCAGGGCCAGCTGGGCGATGGTTCCTGGAGCAGCTGAGAGATGCCGGCCAGCTGGGCCGCCGCAGCTGATCCCGCTCGGCCAGCGACGCGCCTCCTCCGGTCTCAGCCGTGCAGCCTGGCCGCCGTACGTGCCACCAACTCGCCCTGGTGCTGGGCACCAGCCAGGTCGATGGCCGTAGGCTGCCGCGAGCCGTCGCCACCCGCGACGGTGGTCGCCCCATAAGGCGCGCCGCCAACGATCTCGTCGACGCTCATCTGGCCCGCATGGCTATAGGGCAGGCCGACGATAGTCATGCCGAAGTGCAGCAGGTTGGTGATGATCGAGAACAGCGTTGTCTCCTGGCCGCCATGCTGCGTGGCGCTCGACGTGAATGCCGCACCTACCTTCCCGTTCAACGCGCCGCGCGCCCAGAGCCCGCCCGCCTGGTCCAGGAATGCTGCCATTTGCGAGGACATACGTCCGAACCGGGTACCCGTGCCAATCACGATAGCGTCGTAGTTTTCGAGCTCGGCCACCGTTGCCACGGGCGCGGTCTGGTCCAGCTTGAAATGAGCGTTTCGCGCGATCGCTTCCGGCACGGTTTCCGGAACGCGCTTGACGTCGACTTGCGCACCGGTGCTGCGGGCACCTTCGGCAATGGCTTGCGCGAGCGTCTCGACGTGTCCGTAGGACGAGTAATAAAGAACAAGAACCTTGGTCATTTGATGAAGCTCCTTTGGGTTTTTGGCAACTCGGCGAGTTGCAGTGCACAAAGAATAGCTTCGCTGGAGCCATCAAAATAGCCTCTAAATTTCGATGGAAAGCATCGGCAGATCAGATAGATGATGACGTTTGGATCTGGTTAGACCACCTGAAAGCAGGCTACGCACGACCGGTCGTTTCAGCGCCTGCGCCCACGTCCGGCGGTTCGGCCGCCTGCCACACCGCGTCGATACGGATCGCCGCTCCGGCAAAATTCGGCTGAAAGAAGCCGCTTGAAAAGCCATCGACAAAAAGGCTCATGGCGGCATTGCGCCCCCTGAAGGAGTTCCCCGCCCATGACCTGGTCACTGTTCTACCGCTTCGACAACGACGTGCCCACGGACTTTCACGAACTGCGCCAATTCGGCAGTTCGCTGTGGAGTGCAAACGGAAAGGTGATAACCATGGGGCACTCCATGGTCACCGAGTTCGCAAGTCCCCAAGCCGCAAAGGATGCCCTCGTGCAGCGCGGCAAAGAAATCGAGGCGCAGGGCTACAAACGGGTGCGCCAAGGCATACACGATCCCGCTCGCATCGACTTTCCTTTGCTCACCACTGAGATCCGCGAAGGTGCTCGCCGCGCCTTCCAGGCCATCCGCGCGGCCCATCCTGACGAGACCATCCGCCTTTTCGCGCTTGGCAGCGATGACGGTGCAATGACCATCGTCCACGCTGCCGGCAATCTCGCCTTGAGCGCTCTGGGTGACATGGACGATGAAAGCGAGGTCTGGCACTTCGCCGAGTGGCCCTACGAGGAGGGCGGTGAGTTCCTCGATATCGCTTACCGCATGATCCTGGCATGCCACCGCAGCGACTTGCCTTGCGACGTTGAGTTCGACGTCCTGCACGCAGGCCTCTTCGAGGCTTGCATTGCCGCGATGGAACAGCTCGACCGTGAAGGTTTCTTCGGCACCGGCGAGGCGCGTGAAGAGGTTGTGCTGCTGTGCCAAAGCGAAGGCACCGAGGACATGGAAGGCTCGATCGGCCGACTCAATACTTCTCGCGTGGTGAGTCGACTCGAACGCTGGATCAAGCTCTGCGAATGAGCTTCGGCCCGACCGGATTCCGGTTCGCCCGATGGGGCTGCCATGTGATCCTCCCATTCAATCCGGTGCCCCCCGCATTCGGAACGGGTTCGCACCGAGGCTGCGCCTGTGCCTTGCGCTGCGGCTTGGTGGAGAAGGACTCAGGTCGGGCGTTCCGACAATCCTTCGATCCGCCGGGTCAGGGCGCGCACCGCGTCGGTCAGCGCCAGCAGTTCGCGTTCCTTCAGGAGGTCGATCTTCTCGTGCAGCAGTTCGATCTCCAACTCCGCCTTGACATTGATCTCGTAGTCGGTTTCGGCGTGGCGCCGGTCCTGCTCGGACTGCCGGTTCTGGCTCATCATGATTGCCGGCGCGGTGTAGGCCGCCTGGAACGACAGGAGCAGGTTCAGGAGGATGAACGGATACGGGTCCCAAGCGCCCTTCCCGGTCATCGCGTTGCCGACGATCCACAGCACGATGGCCGTGCTCTGGAAGATGATGAAGCGCCACGACCCGACGGTTGCGGCCACCGCGTCGGCCAGGCGTTGACCGCGGGTCGGCTCGGGTGGCAAGAGATGCTCGGGAGCCGTCGGCGGTTTGGCCGATTTGGCTTGCCGGTGGGCGCGCCGGCGCATGCGAAGCGATTCCAGCCGAAGCCGATCTTCGGCTGCCAGGGTCGTCGCAATCTGGGTGGGGTGTTTGTCGTTCATAGGGGCTCCGATGCTGAGGTCAAGGGCGATGTCGATGGCCCGCGTCCGCCAAACGCCGCAAGCCCGGTTGCATCATGGGGCAGACAGCATGCGGATGCTTGACGACACCAAGAAGCGTTGCACCTGTGCCCACGCCAGCGCGTTCCCAGCCGCAGCTGGGTGCGTCGGCGCGCGGCTTGCGGGCGCATCAAACCGTCGATCGAAATCGACTGGACGTTGACTTCTTGACCCGCCGAGTTCCACCGGCAGCTGTGCGGCGCCAATTCGGTCGGTCATTTCAGTGCACGCCTCCTCCGCCTGCGATGCGGTTGCAGATGCTTTGCCTTCTCCGCCTGCTCGCCTGATCTAGGGCCTCTGCTGGATCAAGGTTCTCATGAACGCCAGGCTGGCCGGGGCCAGGGTGCGGCCGATCCGGGTGACGATACCCACCGACCGGAAGGTCGCCGGCTGTCCGAGCGGGATGGCCGCCAGATCGCGCATATCGGCCAATCCGAGCGAAAGCCGCGGCAGCGCAGCGATGCCGAGACCTTCCTTCACCAACGCGCAGCACGCGGCCACACTCGGCGCGTCAAATGCCGCGCGCACCGCGAGCCTTTTCCGGACGAAGACACTGTCGATGATCGGGCGAATGCTGCTGCCAGATTGGATGCCTATGTAAGGCCTTTCGGCCAGGATGGACCACGGCGCATTGGCGCGGGCTGCGACCGGGTCGTCTTCACGGCACACCAGCATCATCGGATCGTCCTGCAGCGGCTGGTAGCGCAGCCGCTGATCCGGCGCCGGCTTCGCGCACAGGCCGAAATCGGCCCTGCCCTCTTCCACCGCGGCCAGCAACGCCTCGGCCGCCAGTTCCTGCAGCTTGAACTCCACCTGCGGGTGCTGCTGCCTGAAGGTGGCGATGGCCGAGGGCAAGAGCGCAACGCTCATGGACGGCAGCGCGGCCACGTTGACTTGCCCGCGGTACCCCTTCATGAAGTGCCCGAGTTCACTCAGCGCGCTGTCGAAGTCACCCAGCACGCGGCGGGCAATGTGCAGCAACTCCTGCCCGGCCGGGGTGATCGTCACGCGCCGGGTGTCACGGTCGAACAGCCGTGTGCCAAGCGCCTCTTCCGCCAGCCGCAGCGTGCGGCTGAGTGCAGGCTGGGAAACGCCCAGCTTGCGCGCCGCCGCCCGGAAGCTCCCCGCCTCGTCGACTTCGACGATGACTTCCAGTTGGCGAAGACTCAGGTTCAGGCGCATGCACGGTCCCAGTGATCCAATTAAGTTATCACAGAAAACCTCTCTTGAGCATTCCCATATCAGTGCCGGCTGCCTAGACTGGCCCCACAAGGAGACAGAAATGAACACTGCGGCAGCGGCCCCCCTTGCGGGCGTGCGTGTGGTCGAACTCGGCCAAGTGCTGGCGGGCCCGTTTGCCGGCGCCATCCTGGCGGACCTGGGCGCGGAGGTCGTGAAGGTCGAGCGTGTCGAAGGTGGCGACGATGCACGCCGCATGGGCCCGGCCTATCGCCACGGCGACGCACTGATCTTCCACATCTTCAATCGCGGCAAGCGCTCCGTTGCACTGGACCTGCGGTCGAAGGCGGGTCGCGCCAGCCTCGAACAACTGCTCGCGCAGACCGATGTCTGCATCCACAACCTGCGGCCGGACGTGCCCAAGGCGCTGGGCATCGACGGCCCGTCGCTGTGCGCGCGCCATCCGCGCTTGATCTACGGCGAAATTTCCGCCTTCGGCCACCGGGGGCCCATGGCAATGCACCCTGGCTACGAACCCTTGATCCAGGCGTTCAGCGGTCTCTCGAGCACCAATGGCGGACCGGATGATCCGCCGCTTCGCTCCGGCGCCTCGGTGTGCGACCAGGGCAGCGGCATGTGGCTCGTGATCGGCGTGCTGGCCATGCTGCACCGGCGTGCGCAGACCGGACGCGGCGGCATGCTGCAGACGTCGCTGCTCGAAACGGCCCTGGTCTGGAACGGGCAGAAGAGCGATGCCTACCTGAACGAAGGACGCCTGCCCGAGCGCCACCGGTCGGGCCATCCCGGCTTCGTCCCCTACGAGGCCTTCGACACGGCCGACGGGCCGCTGCTCATCTGCTGTGGCAACGACCGGCTCTTCGCCAAGCTGGCCGAGGTCCTGGACCAGCGTCAATGGCTGGACGACGAGCGATTCGCAACGAACAGGGCGCGCCTGGCGCACAAGGCGGAAATGCTGGCGGAACTGGCGCCCCTGCTGAAGATGCGTCCGCTTGCGGAATGGGTCGAGCGCCTCGAGGCCGCGGGCGTGCCCTGCGCGCCCATCAACAGCGTTCCGCAAGCGCTGGACGATCCGCAGGTGCAAGCGCTGGACCTGTTGGCACACGTGCCCGGCGAGGACTTCCGCCTCACGGCATCTCCGCTGTCCTTCGATGGGCAGCGTCCCGCCATCACCGCATCCGCGCCGCGCCTGGGCGAGCACAACGCCCACTACGGCCTGCCGGAATTCGTACCTGTCTGATCGCCGGCCCCATCGAACAAAAGGAGACCACATGATTCATCCCCGCCACCGAATCGGGCTGCTGCTTGCAGCGGCCACCTGCGCCCTGGGCCTGCCAGCCGCGCAGGCGGACACCTTTCCGAGCAAGCCGATCACGCTGGTGGTGCCTTTCGCAGCCGGCAGCGGCACCGACCAGATGGCCCGCGTGTTCGCCCAGGCGATGGGTGACGAAGTCAAGGTGCCCATCGTGGTGGACAACCGCGCCGGTGCCAGCGGCTTCCTTGCGGCCCAGTACGTGGCCAAGGCGCCGCCGGACGGCTACACGGTGCTGATCACGACCAACACCACCCAGTCGGCCAATGAGCACCTCTTCAAGAAGCTGCCCTACGACCCGGTGAAGGACTTTGCGCCGGTGAGCCTGCTGTCCAAGGGCTACATGCTGCTGCTGGTGCGCCCGGATTCGCCGTACAAGTCGGTGGGCGACCTCATCGCCGCCGCCAGGAAGTCGCCGGGCAAGCTGAACTTCGGCAGCGGCTCGTCGTCCAGCCGCGTGGCCAGCGAGCTGCTCAAGCAAATGGCGGGCGTGGACATGGTCAACGTGCCGTACAAGAGCAACCCGATGGCCATCACCGACCTCATGGGCGGGCAGGTGGACTTCATGTTCGCCGATGCCCCCACGGCGCTGCCCCAGGTGGAAGGCGGCAAGCTGCGTGCGCTGGCCGTGAGCGGCCCCAGGCGCATTGCCGCTGCCCCCAACATCCCGACGGTGGACGAAGCCGGCGTGAAAGGCTACGACATGTCGTATTGGACGGCGGTCTACCTGCCGGCCCGCACCCCGCAGGCCATCGTGCAGAAATTCAATGGCTGGCTGGCGAAGGCTTCGGCCACGCCGCTTGCCAAAGAGTTTCTGGTCAAGACCAGCGGGGAGGAGGCCTTGAGCACGCCCGAGCAGCTGGCGCAGTTCCAGGCGAACGAGTCCGGCAAATGGGGTCGCGTCATCAAGGCCGCAGGCATTCAGCCCGAATGAACCAAACCGCATCCGCCAACCGTTGGAGAGTCAGATCGTGAACAAGACCATCCGCATCGGGGGCGCCTCCGGCTTCTGGGGCGACAGCAGCGTGGGCGCCACGCAACTCGTGCAAAGCGGCCAGATCGACTACCTGGTGTTCGACTATCTGGCCGAACTCACCATGTCCATTCTGGCCGCCGCGCGCATCAAGAAGCCAGAGCTCGGCTATGCCACGGACTTCGTGTCCGTTGCCATGAAAAGCGTTCTCAAGGACGTGGTGGCCAGGAACATCCGCGTGGTCAGCAACGCCGGTGGCGTGAATCCGCAGGGCTGCGCGGATGCTGTGGCCACACTGGCCAAGGAGCTCGGGGTTGATGTGCGAATCGCCGTGGTCACCGGCGATGACGTGATGCCTTTGCTGCCCGAGCTGCGCAACGCCCAGCCACCCGTCGCCGAGCTGCAAAGCGGCGCGCCGCTACCCGCCCAGGTCGTCACCGCCAATGCCTATCTGGGCGCCGTTCCCATCAAGGCAGCGCTGGATGCTGGCGCGCAAATCGTCATCACCGGCCGCTGTGTCGATTCGGCCGTGACACTGGGCGTGCTGATGCACGAGTTCGCCTGGACGCCGCACCAATACGACGAACTCGCCGGCGCCAGCTTGGCCGGCCACATCATCGAATGCGGCTGCCAGGGCACCGGCGGGCTTCACACCGATTGGCAGTCGGTGCCCGACTGGGCCCACATCGGCTACCCCATCGTCGAATGTTCGGCGGACGGAAGCTTCAGCGTCACCAAGCCCAAGGGCACCGGGGGACTGATTGCGCCGCAATGCGTGGCCGAGCAATTGCTGTACGAAGTTCACGACCCGGCCAGCTACTTGCTGCCCGACGTGGTGTGCGACTTCACGCAGGTGCAGATCACTCGGACAGGCCCGGAGCATGTGCGGGTGACGGGTGCGCGCGGCCGCCCACCCACCGACAGCTACAAGGTCTGCGCCACCTGTCTGGACGGCTACAAGACCTCGGCGCAACTGACCATCGTCGGCTTCGACGCCGTGGCCAAGGCGCGGCGCACGGGCGAGGCAATCCTCACGCGTGTGGATGAGCTGCTGAAAGCACAAGGACTACCGCCCTTCAGCGCGACCCACCTCGAGGTGCTCGGCGCCGAGTCCTGCTACGGCCCACTCGCCAACCCCGCGGTGGCGCAGACCCGTGAAGCGATCTTGCGCCTGACGGCGCGCCACACCGACAAGGCGGCCCTGCAACTTCTCGCATCCGAGGTGGCGTCCGCCGGCACGTCCTGGGCGCCCGGGACGACGGGCATCGGTGGGCGGCCGGGTGTTTCACCATTGATCCGGCAATACGCCTTCCTGCTGGACAAGCGCAAATTGAAGCCCGCCGTGGTTCTGAACGGCACAGCGATTTCAATACCCGAGGACTCATCAGAGCGCGACATTCCATCGCGGGTAGCTGGCGAACCAGTCGCACAAGCGGTCGTGGAGCCGGCTGCGCTTGCCGCCAGCGAGACGGTCGAAGTTCCGCTGATCGCGGTCGCCTGGGCGCGGTCGGGAGACAAGGGAGACATCTCCAACATCGGCGTGATCGCGCGCAAGCCCGACTGGCTGCCCGTGCTGCGTCAGCAACTGAGCGAAGCGCGCGTGGCCGAGCACCTGTCGCACTTGATCGAGGGAAAGGTCGTGCGCTACGAGCTGCCAGGCATCGCGGCCTTCAACTTTGTCTGCGAGCAGGCGCTGGCGGGCGGCGGCATGGCGTCGCTGCGCAACGACCCGCTGGGCAAGGGCATGGGGCAGATCCTTCTGGCGATGCCGGTGAGGGTGCCCAAAGCGTGGTTCGCGGAAGCATCGTAGAAGCCTCCGTAAGACGCCTATGGCATCTACGACATACACCTCGTTCAAGACTAGCAACACAGTTTTCGGTTTTGATCTTGTAGCCTCTTCGCGCTTTTCGCGCCGCCGGCAGGCCGATTAGGCTCAACCGGGCTGCCTCGTGCTGCTTTGCGAGGCGCAAAGCGCGCGCCGCAGTCACTGTCGCAGTCTCACGCCTCCAGCCGCAGATCGAAGGCTTTCCGTGCCTCCTCGACCTGCGTGATATTGGCCAATGTCCAGCCATGCAGCGCCTTGAACGGCCGCTCCAGCGTGCGGCCGAGCGGCGTGACTGCGTACTCCACGGCTACGGGCGACACCGGAATCGCGCGGCGCAGGATAAGCCCGTTGCGTTCGAACCGCCGCAGGCACTGGGTGAGCGCTTTCTGCCGTTTCGGGCAGCAGTTTCTGGGAGTCGGCTGTGCTCCTGCACTCCCCCTGCATCTCTTAGCGATGCGCTTCGCACGGCCGGATTGCCGCAGTAGTGTTCGACGGCGGCGGAGAGTGCCGCAACTATATGACGGACCTTATCCAGGCCAGGAATGCTTCGATCGCCCCGGCCCGCGGACTGTGAGGCGTCGAGACGACATAGAAGCCATACCCTGGCAGCGCCAATGGATGCGCCTTCACGAGCGTCCCGCTCTCCAATTCCCGGCTGATGACGATGTCGCTGCAGATCGCCACCCCTTGCCCGGCGACGACCGCATCGATCGCATGAATCTCTTCGCGAAAGCTCAGATCCCAAACCTTGTCGGTGGCCAAGGCGGGATCGATCGAACGCGCCATCGCCAGCCATTGCCGCCAATTGGGAGCCTCGGGATCGCGGCTCATCCAATCGAAGTGGATCAACGGCAAACGCAGAAGATCAGCCACGCGTTGGATGGGGCCGCCTTGGTCTGCCAACAAGCCCGGACTGCAGACTGGAAAGAACCTGTCGCGACAAATCTCATGCACGGTGAATTCGAGTGGCGGCCGGCGTGCGTAGCGGATCGCGACGTCGGCAGCGCCGGAGCGCAAATCCAGCACGGCGTCCGTTCCGATGATCTCGAGCGGCACAATAGGGTTGGCCTCTCGCCACTTCGGCAGGCGCGGAACGAGCCATCGACTGGCGAAGGCACTCGGGCTGGTGACCCGTAAAGGCTTTTGCACCTCGGCCTCGGAAAGCGAGGCGATCGCGCCGGCAAGGACATCGAACCCATTGCGCAAGGCAGGGTACAAGCTGGCGCCAGCGCTCGTCAGCACCAGAGGTCGTGGGCGCCGCTGAAACAGCTGCCGGCCGCACGCCTCTTCCAACAAGCGGATCTGGTGGCTGATCGCCGTCGGCGTCACGCTGAGCTCCACAGCGGCCGCCTTGAAACTGCCATGGCGTGCAGCCGCCTCGAAGGCGTGCAGCGAGCGCAGAGGCGGCAGCTTTCTCATGCGGCCACTTTAGATGAATTTTCCTCACCTCGCAGCTGAGATCTTAGAGTTTGCGGCAGGCCCCGCCCCATGAAATCATCGCTTGCAAGAACGCGGAGGTCATGTCGATGGAACAGAAACTGCAAATGATGGATCGGTTCCGGCACAGCCTGAAGGGTGAACTGATCCAGCCCGGCGATCCCACTTACGACGAAGCACGCAAGGTCTGGAATGCGGTGGTCGACAAGCGACCGAGCGCGATCGTCTATTGCACCACCGCCGCCGATGTGATCCAAGCCGTGAGCATCGCCAGGGCCGCCAACTGTCCCGTTGCCATCCGAAGCGGCGGCCACAACATCGCCGGTCTCTCCATGTGCGACGACGGAATCGTCATCGACCTTTCCCGCATGAAGGCGATCGAGATCGACCCGGTGCGGCGCGTGGCACGGGCCGAGGCAGGTCTCAGTCTCGGCGAGTTCGACGCGGCGACGCAGGCGCATGGCCTGGCCACGACGATGGGTGTCAACAGCGACACCGGCATTGCCGGGCTGACGCTGGGCGGCGGCTTCGGAAAGCTCGGCCGCAAATATGGCCTGACTTGCGACAATCTCCTTGCTGCCGACATCGTGACCGCCGATGGCCGGCTGCTGCACGCCAGCGCGTCCGAGCATCCCGACCTGTTCTGGGGTTTGCGCGGCGGAGGCGGCAATTTCGGCATCGTCACGGCCTTCGAATACCAGCTTCACCGGATCGGCTCCGCTCTGCTGGTCGGCTCCGCTCTCCACCGCTACGAGCACGCGCGCGGCGCGCTCAAGTTCTATCACGAGTTTTCTCGCCGGGCCGGCGATGACCTCAGCGTCGACGCAGCCCTCGTCACGCTTCCCACCGGCGAGCGGGCCTTCAGCATGACGGCCTGCCACTTCGGCGACGCGAGCGGCGCCAAGGACGCGCTCGATCCGCTCGTGAAGTTCGGCTCGCCCATCGACAGCA
Organism: Variovorax sp. VRV01; assembly: GCF_014852545.1. Taxonomy (NCBI): domain Bacteria; kingdom Pseudomonadati; phylum Pseudomonadota; class Betaproteobacteria; order Burkholderiales; family Comamonadaceae; genus Variovorax; species Variovorax sp. VRV01. The sequence continues at coordinate 67,818 of NZ_JACVBS010000016.1, read as the reverse complement.
GCATCGCGACCTGCCCATACCTCCAGGTTCAGTCCGCCGGCGACAGCCTCTTTCCACGCGGGCGCCGCTATTACTGGAAAGCGCAGTTCCTGCGCGAGATCGGGGACGGCGCCATCGACGCGCTGCTGGAGATCTATCCCAAGGCGCCGTCCCCTTCCGCACTGCTGGTGTTCCAGCAAGTCGGCGGTGCGATCGCGCGCGTCCCGCCCTCCCATTCCGCCTATGCGAACCGCGATGCCTTGTATGACTGCTTTCCGCTCGCGATCTGGGACAACCCGGCGGATGACGACGCCAATATCCGCTGGGCGCGCGAACTCTGGAGCGCTGTTCGGCCCTATTCGACCGGCGGCGTCTACGCCAACAATCTGGGCGACGAAGGCGAGGATCGGGTCCGCGCCGCCTATGGCGACAACCATGCGCGGCTCGTCGCGTTGAAGAACAAATACGATCCGACCAATTTCTTCCGCCTCAATCAAAACATCGGGCCAACGGCCTGATTCGCGGCGCGGAGGGCAGGCGCGATGCGCAGTCGCTGGACCATTCTTGCGATTCTGTTCATCACGCGCGCGACGATGGCTTTCCAATTCCAGAGCGTGGCCTCGGTTTCCTCGCAATACAGCCAGAGCTTCGGTGCGAGCCTGTCGGACATCGGCGTCCTGATCGGGGTGTACTTCGCGCCCGGCGCCGCACTCGCCCTGCCCGGTGGCGCGATCGGGCGCCGTCTGGGTGACAAGCCGACGGTCCTCGCCGGGCTCGCGATGATGCTCGCCGGTGAACTTTTAATGGCCATCTCGACCGCCTGGAGCGCCCAGATAGCGGGCAGGCTCTTGGCAGGCATCGGCGGCGTTCTCATCAACGTGCTGATGACGCAGATGCTCACCGACTGGTTCACAGGCCGCGAAATCGCCACTGCGATGGCGATCTTCGTCAACTCCTGGCCGGTGGGCATTGCGCTGTCCTTGATGCTGCTTCCGGCGGTGGCAACGACGTTAGGGCTCATCGCAGTCGACCTGACGATCGCTGCGCTGGTCGTCGTCAGCCTCGGGCTCATTGCCTTCGCTTATCGCCCACCGGAGGCAGGACCTGTTGCCATGATCGGCGACCGCGGCAGGTTGAGCCTCGCAGCAATCCGAGCGGCATCCGCCGCCGGCTTGATCTGGTGCTTCTACAACGTCGGGTTCGCGATGATCTTCAGCTTCGGGCCGTCGATGCTCGTCGCGCGAGGCTGGACCGCCGCCGCTGCGGGATCGGCGATCAGCCTCGTGATGTGGTTCGCCGCGCTGTCGGTCCCTCTCGGCGGGCTGCTGGCTGATCGAAGCCAACGCAGCGGGGCCGTTCTCGTCGGAGGTTGCGTCGCGTTTGCACTGCTTGCGCTCGCACTGTCGCGAGCTGGTCCGGTGCTGCCGATCGTCATTGCACTGGGGCTCGTTTCCGGTTTGCCGGCCGGCCCGATCATGAGCTTGCCTGCGCGCGTGCTCGAGCACAAGACTCGCCCGATCGGAATGGGCATCTTCTACACCCTGTATTACGTCGGCATGCTGGTTGCGCCGGCGATCGGTGGAAGGCTCTCGACGATGGTGGGAGCGGCAAGCGCCGCGATCGACCTAGGCGCCCTCGCACTTCTGCTTTGCCCGGTCATCTTGTGGCTGTTCCGCATGATCGCCGCCGGTCCCGGCCATCGCCCTGGTTCGAGTGCGGATGTCTTCACTGGTCAAGGGCGAACAAACTAGTCGACACCTGAAGCGTTCCCTACCCGCAGAGCCGGCGCGAGCCACAGTTTCGCCAGCGACCCGTTGATCGCGGGCGAATCGGCGCCTATCGACGGCACCTATGGACCGTTCAGGGCTGGAAGCCCGAGCGGCGCACCACCGGCTCCCATTGCTGGCGGAAGGCCTTGAGCATCTGCACGGTCTCGGCCTGCGTGCTCACGACGGGCGTGATGTAGGCGGCGTTGGCGGCCTTCTGCAGCGCCGGTTCCTCCATGACCTCGCGGATCCTGGTGGCCAGCAGCTGCACCTTGGCCGGCGGCATCGAGGCCGGGGCAAAGAAGGTGTTCCAGCCGTCGGCGTCGATCTTCATGCCGGCCTCGCGGAAGGTGGGGATGGTCGGCGCGAAGCTCACGCGCTTCTTGCCCGACACGGCCAGGATGCGGATCTTGCCGGCCACGTGCTGGCCGTAGAGCGAGTCGAGCGTGTCGATGGCGATCGGCAGGCTGCCGCCGCTCAGGTCGGCCGACAGCGGCGCCGAGCCGCCGTAGCCCTTGATCTGCGGCTGCACGCTCAGCGCGTCGCCCACCATCAGGCCGAAGAAGTGCGGCAGGCTGCCGGTGGCCGGCACGCCGAAGACGGCCTCCTCCGGATGCGCCCAGAGCCGGCCGACCAGGAACATCGCGCGGTCGAGCTGCAGCTTGTTGCCCACGGCCAGCGCGAAGTCGTAGCTGCTGACCTGCGACACGGGCACGAAGTCTTTCTCGGCGTCGTAGCCCGCATCCTTGAAGACCAGCGGCGCCACCACCATCACCGCGGGGTTGCCGAGCATCAGCACGTTCTGCGACGCGGGCGCGCGCCTGAGCTCCTTGGCCGCGAGCCGGCCGCCTTCGCCGGGGCGGTTCTCCACCGTGACGGCCACGCCGAGCTTCGGGCCCAGCCGCTCGGCGACCAGGCGCGCGATGCGGTCGGTGCTGCCGCCGGCGGTGTAGCCGACCACGAGCGTGAGCGCGCCATCGAGCGCGGGCGCCTGGGCGTGGGCCAGGGGAGCGGCACCGGCGGCGAGCGCCAGGCACCATGCCGAGAGCTTGCGCCGGGAAAGGAATGCGGTCATCGGATCTTCTTCCTGCTTGCAGTGGTGGCGACCGGGCGCGCGCAGGACTTCACGGCGACAATCGCCGGTCCACACTCGTTTCTTCCCGTGTCATTTGTTACATGGTTATACGCACGCAACAAACAGTTGATCTAATCCATCATTTCCGCGCGAGGCGCGCGAACGACACCGCCTTGACGGCCCCGACCTGATGCACGACACGCAAGGCATGCCAGCCCTCCCCGACGCCAGCGCCCTGCGCGCGCCCCGCTCCCTGGACGAGCTGCTGCTGTACCGGCTGTCGCGCGCGGTGCGCAACGCGAGCGGCATGGCCACGCGCCTGGTCGAGGGCGGCTTCGGCATCACGCGGCGCGAGTGGGGAATGATCGGCATGCTCGCGCAGCACGGCGAGATGAGCTCCTCGGCGCTGGCCGCGCACCTGCAGCTGGACCGCGTGCGCACCTCGCGCGGCCTGCGCAGCCTGGTCGAGAAGAAGCTGGTGTCGCGCCGACAGGACGAGGAAGACCGGCGCGGCGTGCATGTGCGGCTGAGCCCCTCGGGCCGGCAGCTCTTCGAGCGGGTGTTTCCGCGCATCGCGGCCCTCAACACCGATCTGCTCGCCGGCATCGAGCCCGCGCAGCTCGACATCTTCCTGCAGTGCCTGCAGCATCTCGAACAGCGCGCCGGCGCGCTGAGCGCACAGGGCGTGGTAGCAGAGAAGGCCGACCGGCGCGCGGGCGGCACGCGGCACCGCTGGCCGGAGGCGGGCTGAATCCTGCGGAGGCGGCCGCAGAACAGGCCGCGCGCTGGCACGCATCGTGCAAAACGATGGCAATGTCTTCTCTCTCCCTCGATCTTTTCCACCAGCGGCTTCGCCGGATGGCCGGCCACGCCCAGCCGCTGCGGGTGTTGCTCACGCTCGGCAGCCTGATGGCCATCGGCAGCCTCAGCGGGCATGCGGAAGCCATGATGCCGCTGTTCCTGGGTGCCATTGCCAGCGCACTGGCCGAAACCGACGACAGCGGCCGGGGCCGGTTGCGCGCGCAGGCCGTCACGCTGGCATGCTTCGCGGCGGCGGCGCTTGCGGTGGTTTCGTGGATCGACCACCCCCTGCTCTTCGTCCCGGGGCTGGCGCTGGCCGCGTTCTCGCTGACGATGCTGGGCGCGATCGAGCCTCGGTACAAGGCCGTCGGCTTTGCGACGCTCGCGCTGGCGATCTACGCCATGCTGGGCATCGACGGCAGCGCGGCCGCCCCTGGCGGCACCGGCCGGCTCGGCGAGGCGCTGTGGCTGCTGGCGGGCGCGGCCTGGTATGGCGTGTTCTCGGTGGCGTGGTGCACGCTCTTTCCGGCGCAGCCGGTGCAGGCGCAGCTGGCGGGGCTGTTCCGCGTGCTGGGCGACTACGTGTGCTTCAAGGCCTCGCTCTTCGAGCCGCTGCGCGGCATCGATATGGAGCGCAAGCGGCTGTCGCTCGCGCAGCTCAACACGCAAGTGGTGGGTGAACTCAACGCCGCCAAGGAAGGCATCTTCCGGCGCATCGGCAGCACGCGCGCGCCCACGGGCCGCATCGTGCGCTACCGCGGCCTCTACCTGATCGCGCAGGACGTGCACGAGCGCGCGACCTCCTCGCACGAGGACTACAACGCGCTGGCCGATGCCTTCTTCCACAGTGACCTGCTCTATCGCTGCCAGCGCGTGCTGGCCCTGCAGGGCGAGGCCTGCCGGCGGCTCGCCCTGTCCATCGAGCGGCGCGAGCCTTTTGCCGCCGATCCCGCCACCGGCCACGCGCTCGCGGAACTGCAAAGCGCCATCGATCACGAGCGCGCGCAGCTGCGCGAACCGCGCCGGGTAGCGCTGCTCGCGTCCGTCGAGGCCATGGCGTGGAACCTGGCACAGCTCGAGCGGCAGCTCGCCGGCGCCACCGAGCCATCGGCCCGGGCCGGGCGCGCCGACATGGGGTTGTTCGACCGCTCGCCACGCTCCGGACGCGAGATGGCGGAACGCGTGCGGCGCCAGTTGACGCCGCGCTCGGCGCTGTTCCGCCATGCGCTGCGGCTGGCGGTGGCGCTGGTGGCCGGCTACGGCGTCATGCTGCTGATCCACCCGGTGCGCGGCTACTGGATCCTGCTGACCACGCTGTTCGTCTGCCAGCAGGCCTGGGGCGACACGGTGTCGCGCGTCGGCCAGCGCATCGCCGGGACGGCGCTCGGCGTGGTGGCCGGCTGGGCGCTGCTGGTGCTCTTTCCGCAGCCCTGGGCGCAGTCGCTCCTCGCGGTGGCCGCGGGTGTGTTCTTCTTCGCCACGCGCGCGACCCGCTACCTGCTGGCGACGGCCGCCGTCACGGTGCTGGTGCTGATGTGCTTCAACCAGGTGGGCGACAGCGACGCGCTGATGGTGCCGCGCCTGATCGACACCGCCATCGGCAGCCTGATCGCCGCGCTCGCGATGCTGCTGGTGCTGCCGCACTGGCAGGCGCGGCGCTTCAGCGATCTGGCGGCCGCGGCGCTGCGCAACCATGCGCACTACCTGCGGCAGATCGCGGGCCAGTACCGCTCGGGCGCGCGCGACGACCTGGCCTACCGGCTAGCCCGGCGCAACGCCCACAACGCCGATGCGACGCTGTCCACCGCCGTGTTCGAGATGTTCCGCGAACCCGGCTTCGTGCGGCCGCGCGCGGGCACGGCGCTGCGCTTCCTGATCCAGTCGCACACGCTGCTGAGCTACCTCTCGGCGCTCGGCGCGCACCGCGTGGCGCTGCCTGCGCCGCAGCAGCTGGAAGCGCTGCGCGCGGAAGCCGAAGGCGCCGCGGCGGCGCTCGATGCGCTGGCGTCGTACATGGAAGGCGGCTCGCCGGATACCGGCGAAGCGAGCGCCGAGCCCGTGGATCCTGCGCCGCCGGAAACAGTGCCCCAGGAAAGCGATGCCAGCGGTCACGCGGCGAAGCTTTTCCGCACCGAGCTGGCGCTGGTCCGGCAGCAGATCGAGGCGCTGCGCGAACAGGCCGGCCGATGGCTGCAGCCGCAGCCGGACGACGCGCCCCGCAACTGAGCGACCGAACCGCTCAGCGCAGGTCGAACAGCGCGGCCGCGTTGCCCCAGGCGATGCGCCGCGCCACATCGGGGGGCAGGTCGCCGAGCCAGGTGCGGTAGCCGCGCATGATCTCGTCGTAGGCGCTCCAGCGCTGGTTCACCCAGGTGTCGGAGCCGATCATGAAGCGCCCCGGGTACTTGAGGATCAGCGCACGCCACTCGGGGCACAGCCTGCCGCCCTCGCAGGTCAGCCCGGGCCGGTACGAGAGTTCGCCCATCAGCAGCGGATAGCGTTCCAGCAGTGCCTGCACCCGCTCGATGGGCGCGCCGCCGATGCCGGTGTGGGCCCAGATCAGGCGAAGGTCCCGGCCCTTCGACGGCGCGTTGGCCATCAGGAGGTCGACCGCCACGTCGTCGACATGCGCGAGCACCGCGAGCTTCTGGCGCTCCGCCAGCGCGATCAGCTTCTTCGCCACCGGGCCATTCGCATTGGCGCTGTCGTACAGGTGGAACTCGCCGAGCCCGCGGTAGGGTCCGCTCGCGGTGCCACGCGCCAGCTCGGCCTGCACCATGTCGTGGATGGTCTCGTCGCGGAACCAGTTGCTGTAGTCGTCGCGGTTGCGGTACAGCCGCACGAAAGGCACCACGGTCACGCCTGCGTCGCGGGTTTCGCGCGCGGCAGCCAGCGTTTGCGTGCCTGCGTTGGGCCGCGAATTGGCAATGATGGCCGTCACATTGTTGCGCTGCATGCGCGCGATCGCCTCGGGGGGCGGATAGGGGCCGGTGTTGCCGTCCCAGGCTTCCTGGTTGTAGTGCAGGTGCGTGTCGAACAGCGGGCCGGCGTAGGGCGACGGGTTCTCCGCAGCCTGGGCGTGGGGCGCCACGGCGAAGCAGGTGGCCAGGACAAGGGCCGCGACGGACGTAGCGGTTTTCATGTGTTTCGTAAGGGTGGAACTCCGCCCATTTTGAACCTGCCGAACGGAGCGGCGAGACGATGCCGAAAAGCCCGAACCCGGTTCGCTTCCGAGATTGGCTGATTTCAAGGTCGATCCAGAAAGGCTCCAGGCCCACTTTCTGGACCGTCTAGCAATCGAGCGAAACGGCTGATCAGCCATCGCTGACTCTGCAAGCACCTTGACGCCTTCGAGGACGACTGGGAGAACGCACGTACGTTCTAAAGTTCGTGTTTCGAGAGACGGGCAACCGCTGATTGATTCGACCAACCTGACAGTCGGTGTCCCGAAAAATCGAGGCCTGAAGCAGCCATTCGTGGTCAGTCTCACCGTGGACTCAGCGCTGGTGATGCAGTTTTGAGCGCGACATCCGATTGGTCGAAGGGAAGCGGAGTAAAAAAGAGCCGGTTGGGCGCTACTTCTTCAAAGCATGTTCACTCGAATTCATCCAATATGTGGGCCATGAGTTCAATGCGGCAAGCACATTGCTTTAAGGCTTTGGGATTACAAAATGCGGGCCGGCTTCAAGTAACTCGCGACTCGCGCGCCGACTGGGCTTTTATCTGAACGATCAAGCAGAATTCATTGCTGCGCCCCGCGTTGCTCCCGCAGAGTGGCATTGGTGCAGGGCCCCTTGAGCTCCGGCCGCCTTCGTTCGCTCTAGTCGCCTCGCGCGCAAGCCGCAGCCTGGCGAAACCCTGCCTCCTCGCGCATGTCGTGATATTCCGGCGGCCTGCCCTCGGCTTGTCGCACTTCAGCCTGGTGCCCGGCTCGCTGCAGCGCATTGGCGAACTCAGCCTGCAGCACGAAGGGCGTGACGGTGTCACGCGGGTCGCCAAGCACATATACCGTTCGACGCGGGTCGTGCACCACGCCGGCCACATGCGCAAGGGGGTCGTACATCGCACGCGCGAGAACCTGTCCCCGCTCGACCGAGGGTGCTGGACCGCCCTGGATGCGGTTGATGCGCCAGCGCTCCAGGTAGTCGAAGGCCGCAGAGGTGATGACGGCGCACCGCAGGTCGGTCCGGCCCATCGTGAGCATGGCGGCCGCCGCTGTCGCCCCCCCGCTATGGCCCCACAGCACCAGGCGCCCGATACCATGGCGGCGTCGCAGCAGATCCAGCCCCGCGTACAGAGGTTCAAACTCCTCGGTCATCCGGCGGCGCAGCCGGTGGTCACCCGAAGACCCATACGTGCCAGGACGGGCCAACATCACCACGGGCACAGCGGCTTGGCGCGACAGCCGCTGCATGGCCGCTATCTGCGCCTGCGCCGTGTTTGCCGGAATCTGGTCGGGTGGCACGCGCAGCAGCTTGTCGCGATCGCCCGTGAGGTACACGATGGCTGTGCCCGCGCCCTGCAGGCCCGCCGATGCAAAGTAGCGAAGACACACATTGCCGCTGGCAAGCGGCAACCACAGATAACTCTCCTCGTCCGGGCACGCGTCGCGGCTCGCTCTCTGGCTCCAGGGCAATGGCGCATCGGGTGCCAGCAAAGCCCATGCGGGGCCGGGGGCCAACCAGGTTGAAAGAGCGGCGCATGCCAGGCGCAGCAGGACGGGAAGAAGAGATGAGGGTTGACCCATAGCAAAACTCACCGTGGCGTCGTCTGGCACAGCGCCTGAAGTCTCGGAAAGACTTCGCCAAAGTCCGAGTCGCGGCGCGAACCCTTAATCAATAGCGCATCGCCGTCTTGCAGATGCGCATGCAGCCATCGCGCCATCGCGTCAGCGGTTTCGAAATGCGGTCCCAGGCGTTCAGGCGGTAGCTCGTCGCGCATGTGCAACATTTCTTCGCCATGGGTCAGTACCAGCTCGACGCCGTTCTGCAGAAGAGGCTTGGCCAGGCTGCGATGGAGCTCCGCAGCCATGTCGCCCAAATGCACGATGCGTCCCAGCGCGGCCCACTTGCGGCTGCTGCGCTTGAGCGCCAGCACGCCGAACGCGTGGACCATGGAAGCGACCTCTGCGTTCCAGCTGTCATCAAGTACGTCGGCACGCCGACCGTCCCAGGCCAGGCTGTGCCATTGCAGCCGGCCCTGCGAGGAGGCCATGGCACCCAGGCGCGCCATGCCGGCTTCCACGTCACGGCCCATCGCATGCAGCACCGATGCCACGGCCAGGGCGTTGGACACCATGCCCTCGCCAGGTATGGGCACATAGAAGCGGAAGATCCCGGCGCCAATCCGAATGGTGGCCCAGGAGCCATCGGGGCTGGCCTCCACATCTGTCAACCGCACCTCGCAGTCGACGCCGCGTCCGTAGACGATGCTGCGACTCGCGTGTCGCCGCGCCTGAGCCCGGACTTTCTCCAGGTGCGGCAGGTGATCACCGAATACCGCGACTGCCGCACCCTCGAGACCGTCGAACACGCGTGTTTTCCACTTCACCACGTCCTCGGTCGAGCGCACAAGCCGTTGGGTCTGCGAATGGGCGATGGCCGTGATCAGCGCGATCGTTGGGCGCACTTGGCGCGTGACGGGGCCGCGGTTCATCCAAAGTGCGCTCTGCGCCACCTCGACGACGGCGGCCTCATGGTCTGGCGCAAGGCTGGCCAAGGTGGTGGGAGCGCCCACGCGCGAGTTGTAGTTGTCGATGCTGCCCAGCACACGTTCAGGGCCCCCGAGGGCCTGCACCAACATGCCCAGCGTGCTGGACTTACCCACCGTGCCTGTGACGGCAACGACCTCGCCGCGGTAGCGCGCGCGGGCCGCGAACCCCAGCTCCATCACCGCGCGGATCGGGTCATCGACCAGCAGCAGCGGCAGGTCCGGCGACAGCCCTGGCACGGGCCGCGACACGATGGCGCCGGCAATGCGTTCTTGCAGGCCGGGCAGCAACAGGTGTCTGTCCTGCGAACGGGCGGGCGGGTTGGTGTGCTGCTCATGGCGCATGCGCTGCGCCGTGGTGTTGGCCACGAAAAGCACCGGCTGCTGCCGGAGCGCCACATGGTTGGCACCCGAGACCACCGATCGCACAAACCAGCCTCGCGGCGGTTCGACAAGCCATCGTCCGCCCGTGATGGCGGCGAGTTGGGCCGCGTCCCAAGTCTGCCCGGGCACGCTGCGCAGCAGCGCCTCGTCGAACGCCGTGCGGTATACCTGCGGTGCAGAAATCTCTGCGGGCGGAAGATGCGCTGGCGGCGCGGCATCGGGCCGGCCGGGGATCGCCACATCGATGAAATGGTCCAGGTCGTGTACGTACATCCGCTCAAGCCCCTGCACGAGGGCCGCCTGCAGCTGCAGGCGGCCGTTGAACAGCTCGCTCAACGGTGGCGGGCGAAGCGGACACAGGTCCACATAGATCTGCCCCGGCTGCCAGCGACTTGTCGGCCAGAGCCAGTCACAGGGATCGTGGTCCATGCCCAGGCCCCAGTGCTCGCGCTTGTGCGGCCCCATCGGCACCGCGCGCAAGTCCAGCCGCAAGTCATGCTCCACCGGCGCATCGCAGCACCAGTAGCTGCGCAGCCAAAGGCTTTGTCGCTTGGTGAGCGGCGTTTTGGACTCCACACTCAGGCCCAGCAGGCGCAGCGGGCCAAACTGCAGTGGCCGGGTCAGGCGCGCTTCGGTGGGTACCTCCTGCACTGATGCATCGTCCGGCATCGGCTGCGGTGCGCGGATGGCGCGCAGGTCGTAGCCCGCGGGAGGCGGCAATGAGCGCCTGGCGCGCGCCGGGCGCGCGGGCGGCGCCAGTTCAAGTGAAGCGGTGCCGTCCTCGCGCAGCAGCAATGAGGTGCCCATGGCGTCGCACAACCTGGCGTAGCGTTCCGCCGCCGCGCTGCGGGCCTCGCCGGCCAACTCGGTGCTTTGGCCGAAGCCAACCTTCACCGGCACGAAGACGACGCGCTCAACACCGCCGGCGCCGATCTCGAGCTCGAACACGCCGCCGACGCCGCCGTCGTTGCGCTTGGCGTCGAAAAGCAGATCGCCAGCATCGAAGATGATCGGGCGGCCCTGATGCGTGCCGATGCCTTGCAATCTGTGCGCAGAGGCGCCCAGTACCGCGTCGGCACCGATTTCGATCAGTGTCTTTCCCAGCGCGACCTGCGCGGCCGCAGGTTCGTCTCGACGGTTGTCGCCCCAATGCACCGCCACCAGCACTACGTCTGCTTGTTCACGGGCCTCAGCGATGCGGGGCCCGAGCATGGCCCGCCAAGCTTCAGGATCGGCCAGAGGCAGGTGCGCGCAGCCCGGCGAAGTGGGTCCGGCCGCAAAGCGCCGCTGCGTGCTGTCGACAGAGAACACCGCCACCGTGAACGGCCCGGCCGACGCCAAGGCCGGACGCAGCGCCTCGTCCGCATTGCGACCACTGCCGCATTGAGCGATGCCCGTGCGCTCAAGCCACTGCAGCTGTTCCAGCACGGCTTGCGGGCCATAGTCCCCGGAATGATTGTTGGCAGTGCTGACCATGCGCACACCCGCTGCGGTAAGCACCTCCAGCATGGCCGGCCGGGCGCGAAAGTAATACGGCCCCCCTTCGCCCTTGGCTACGGCGCGGTGACCGCCGGTCGCCACCACGCATTCCAGATTCACAATGCTGAGGTCGGCCTGTGATATCGCACGCACTGAAGTCAGCGCTCGCGACATGCCCAGACGCGCTGCGATGTAGTGCTGACGGCGACCCAGATTCACGTCGCCACCCCATAGCACCACCGGCCCTTTGCGAGGGGAAACGGGTGTGCATGCGAAAAAATCTGGCACTGCAGCAACACTGCCGGTAGCCAAAGGCGCCGACGCCGGGTGTGCAGTTAAGAAATGGTTCATGCCGGCGAGCTCGGAAAACGAGCCGGAAGGTCACACCCTGAGAATTTATCAGTCCACACACCGATGTTCCATGAGGTTTCGTAAGCCTGATCTGGATCCGCAGCCACACGCTGCATTTCCGATCCTAGCGGGGATCAAGTGCAGCGCATCCGCGGCAGGCATGACGGCGCCGCACTCCGCCTTCATTTCGCGAATCGCCTTCGATACTCCACGAGGCTCACGCCAAGGCGCCGGCCGAATGCGCGCCTGAAGCCGTCCACGTTGGCATAGCCCACCTCGTCGGCCAGGCGCTTGGCCGGCAGCTGCGACTCCTCGGCCAGGCGGCGGGCGGCATCGATGCGGGCGTTCTCGACGAACTCGGCCGGCGTGGTGCCGGTCTCGCTTCGAAAGATCCGCGCGAAGCTGCGTTCGCTCATGCCCGCCAGCGCGGCCAGCGCCGGCACCGACAGGTCGTCCTTCAGGTGCGAAAGCACATGGTCCTGCACCTGCCGCACGCTCGAGCGCTCGGAGGTCTGGGCCGCCAGGTGGGCGCTGAACTGGCTCTGGCCGCCCGGGCGCTTGAGGAACATCACCAGCTCGCGCGCCACGCGCAGCGCGAGTTCGCGGCCGTGGTCCTCCTCCACCATGGCGAGCGCCAGGTCCATGCCCGCGGTCACCCCGGCCGAGGTGAAGAGCTTGCCGTCCTTCACGTAAATCGCGTCCGGCTCGACGGTGGCCAGCGGATAGGCGGTGGCCAGCCGCGCGGTGGAGTTCCAGTGCGTGGCCACGCGCTTGCCGTCCAGCAGCCCCGCGGCCGCGAGCACGAAGGCGCCGCTGCACACCGAGCCGTAGCGGCGCACCGTGCGCGACTGGCGCCTGAGCCAGCCATGCAGCGCGGCATCGCCGGCCGCGGTGCCGATGCCGGGGCTGCCGGCCACCAGCAGGGTGTCGATCGGCCCGCGCTGCGTGGCGACCGTGGCGTCGACGGCCAGGCGCACGCCGCTGCTGCTCTTGAGCAATCCCCCCTCGGTGCCGATCACCTGCACCTGGTAGGCACGCGGCCGGCCGAGCTGGCGCGCCGCTTCGGCGAACACATCGGCCGGCCCGGCCACGTCGAGCAGCTGGACACGGGGAAGGGCAAGGATGGCGACGCGCATGGCAGTGAAAGCTCTGTAATTGGCAGAAAACGCCGTGCCGCGGCATCCGCAGCGCGGGCAGTTTGGCAGAAACTATCCATACCAGCAAATTCAGCCAACGAGCCCATCATGCAGAACGAGTCATTGAATCCGCCCTTTCCGGTTTTCTCCCCCACCAGCGAAGCTTCGCTGCGCCACCTGCCCGTCAACCTGTTCGGCTCGGTCATGGGCCTTTCGGGGCTGGCGCTGGCCTGGCGGCTCGCACATGGCAGCCTGGGTGCGCCCGCCTTCATCGGCGAGGCGATCGGCGCCTTTGCGCTCGGCGTCTTCGTGCTGCTGGCGCTGGGCTACGCCGCGAAGCTGGCCAGGCATCCACAAACCGTGCACGCGGAATTCCACCACCCGGTGACCGGCAACTTCTTCGGCACCATCGTCATCTCGATGCTGCTGCTGTCGGCCGTCATCGCGCCCTACAGCGCGCCTGCCGCGCATGCGCTGTGGACGCTGGGCGCCATTGCGACCTTCGCGCTCAGCCTGGTGGTCGTCTCGCGCCTGCTCAAGGGCCGGCTGGACGCCGCGCATGCAGTGCCGGCCTGGCTGATTCCGGGCGTCGCCACGCTGGACATCGCAGTCACCGCGGGTCATGACCCGTCCATGGCCTGGGCCGCGGAGCTCAACTTGCTGGCGATGGCCGTGGGCGCGGTGCTCGCGCTGGTGCTGCTGGTGCTCATCGTCGGCCGGCTGGTGCACCAGGCCCCGCTCGCGCCGGCAATGACGCCCTCGCTGATGATCCTTGTGGGGCCGTTCGCGGTCGGCTTCCTCGCCTACACGAACGTCACGGGCAGCATCGACCGCTTTGCCGCGCTGCTTTTCTACTTCGCGCTCTTCCTGTTCGCGGTGCTGGCGCCGAAGGTGTTCCGGCCGAGCATCAATTTTTCCGCGGGATGGTGGGCGATCGGCTTTCCGATGGCCGCGCTGGCCAACGCGGCGCTGAAGTACGCACAGCTGCGGGGGACCGCGCCACTGTGGGCCATTGCGCTCCTGCTGCTGGGGCTGCTGAGCGTGGCGCTGGCGGTGCTCACCGTGCGCACCCTGCGCATCGCATTCAACGGCAAGCTGTTCATGTGAGCCAGGGCTTTCCCGGCGCGCTGCCGCCACGAAAGCAGCGGCTTCCCGCTAGTCCAGCGGCTCGAATCCCGGCGCCTGTTCCATTTCGGAAGGCTTGTAGATCTTGTGCTGCGCCGCGGTGCCGATGGCATCGGCCACCACCAGCAGCCGCCAGAGCGGCTCGCGCGCCGAGCTTGCACGCTCTTCGCTCGTGAGCCGGAAACTGGGCACGCCCGTGGACGTGCCCTTCACCACCACCCTGAGAAGCGTGGCGCCCTTCGCGTTCGACACCTCGAGGTCGTAGCCGAGCTTCCGGCTGGTGACGTCCTCGGCGTTGTAACCGTAGCCCTTGAAGTGGCGCATCACGTAGTCCATGGCGGCGGCCTGGACCTCTTCCCGCGAGGCCGACCGCTCGGCAGCCGCTGCGCCCGCGTCGCCGGCCGCAGCGACCGGCACGCTGCCCCGCGCCTTGGCTGCCTGTATGTCGGCTTCGCCGGGCACCCAGCCGCGCGCACCGCGCACCAGGACCGCGAGTTGCTGGTCGGAATCCCAGGAGGCGACATGCCATTCGGCGTCGTCGCGCACCCGCGTGGAGACCTTCGCGCTCTTGTTGCTCTCGAGCTCGGCAATGGCAACCCGGTTGGTCTGCAGCACGGCGCGAAAGCCCTGGCCTGCATCGACGGTGCGCTTGAGCAGCGCACGGCGGTCCTTGGCGCGCTGGATCTGCTGGGGGCTGCGCACGCCGCCGCCGACGCGGTGCTGCGTGTCCAGCGACTCGAGGCAGAACCAGCGCCCATCGGCGCCGATGTTCACGAATTCGGCCCAGATGGTGGCAATGACGTTGTCGCCCGTCGCGAGCCAGGCGTGATCGAACGGCTTTTCCCGCGCATCGAAGACACCCATCTTCGCGACGATCTCGACCGGCGTGAGCCGCGGTCCTGACAACCGCATCTCATCGATGACGGCGAGCACTTGGGGGTCGACTTCCTTGTCCATTCAGCGGGGTCTCTGGCGAGTTCGGGGGGTGGGAAGTATGCCGCATCGGATGCGGGCCGGCACGCGCGGCGGTCAAGGCCACGCCGCTAGCTTCTTGCCGGCTTCTTTTTCACGCCCTTGCGTGCAGGCCGCTGCCGCAGGCCCGAACTCGTGCCCCGCAACGGCCGGGCCGGGGCCACGTCGTGCTGGCTCGCCCGCAACCTGAAATCGCAGGTCTTGACGGCCAGCTCGACGATGCGCGCCAGTGCGGGGCTGGAACTGTCGCTCCGATAGACCGCGCTGTAGACCAGCGGCGGCGGCATCGGATCGCTCTTCACGACGCGCAGCACACCATTCTTGATGTCCGGGCGGACATAGTCGAGTGCAAGCTGGCTGATGCCGAAGCCGCTGATCGTCAACTCGCGCAGGACCGTCGTGCTGTTGGTGAGCAGGACCTTGCCGAAGCGGAAACCGTGCTCCGCGCGCCAGGCCTCGTAGAACTTGTTCTTCGAAGCGCCGGCGGGCTGCTCGATCACCGGATAGTCGGCAAACTCGTGCGGCGCCAGGGCCCGTTGCGGAATGCCGAGCCTCGGGCTCGCGATCCAGGCCTGGTCGACCTGCCCGACCTTGATCGATTCGAACGCCTGGCCCCAGTAGGTGCCCGGCATGATGGACAGGTCGAGCTTGTTGGCTTCGAGGCGCTCGAAGAGCGTCAGCCCCGCGTCCACCACCGGCTCGAGCGTCACCTGGGGGTGCAGCTTCTGGAGCAGCTGGATCAGGCGCGTGAGCCACGTCATCGCAATCAGTTCCGTCACGCCCACGCGGAATGTGCCGCGCAGCGTCTTGTCCACGCTGATGTCGTGCTGGATGCGCTGCCACAGGCGATGGGCCTCCTCGGCCAGCGGCAGCAGCTCGCGGCCGGCCTGGGCCAGCTCCAGCCCGTGGGAAGTGCGGTGCAGCAGGGTCCCGCCCAGCGACTCCTCGAGTTCGGCCAGGCGCTTGGAGATGGCCGACTGCGTGGTGTGCAGCTTCACCGCCGCCGCGCTGAAGCTCTGGAGCTTGGTGCTGAAGAGAAAGGCCTCCAGCTGCTTGAAGGTGAAGTTCATTCCAATGGAATGTAAGCCCAATGCTCCTCAGGAAAAAAAGGAATACGTCGATGCTCCGATTTCTCGTTTGTCCCGCGGCGCATGGCCTTTGATACTGCGCCCATGCTCCATATCGCTCCCCGGCTCCATCGCATCAAACCTTCCCCCAGCTCCATGGCCGGCCAACGCGCGCGCGAACTGCGCGCCATGGGCCGGGACATCCTGAGCCTGACCGCCGGCGAGCCCGACTTCGAGACGCCCGGGCACATCAAGGAGGCGGCAACCCGCGCCATGGCGGCCGGCCAGACCCGCTACACCGACGTCGGCGGCACGCCGGCGCTGAAGGAAGCCATTGCCGCCAAGTTCCGGAACGAAAACGACCTGGACTACGCGCCGGGCGAAATCATCGTCGGCACCGGCGCCAAGCAGGTGATCTTCAACGCGCTCATGTGCACGGTGGCGGCGGGCGACGAGGTCATCGTGCCCGCCCCCTATTGGGTGTCGTACCCGGACATCGCCCTGCTGGCCGGCGGCGTGCCGGTGTTCGTCGACTGCCCGGCCGCCCACGGGTTCAAGCTCCAGCCCGCGGATCTCGAGCGCGCCATCACCGGCAAGACACGCTGGCTGATGCTCAACTCGCCGAACAATCCGAGCGGCGCCACCTACACGCGTGCCGAGCTCCAGGCGCTGGCCGAAGTGCTGAGGCGCCACCCCCACGTCTGGATACTGACCGACGACATCTACGAACATCTCATCTATGGCGATGTCGAATTCGCCACCATGGCCCAGGCGGCGCCCGACCTGAAGGACCGCACCCTCACGGTGAACGGCGTCTCCAAGGCCTATGCGATGACGGGCTGGCGCATCGGCTACGGCGCGGGTCCTGCGGAGCTGATCAAGGCGATGGTCAAGCTCCAGTCGCAAAGCACGTCCGGCCCCAACTCGATCGCCCAGGCCGCGGCCATCGCGGCGCTCGCAGGCCCGCAGGACATCGTGGCCGCAAACCGGCGCGAATATCAGCAGCGTCGCGACACGGTGGCCGCGGCGCTCAACGCGATCGACGGCATCCATTGCCAGGTGCCCGACGGCGCCTTCTACATCTTTGCTTCGTGCAGCGCGCTGTTCGGCCTCTGCACGCCCAAGGGGGTGAAGATCGGCAGCAGCGACGACTGGATCATGCATTTGCTCGATGCACAGGATCTGGCCGCGTTGCAAGGCAGTGCCTACGGCGTGCCAACGCACTTCCGGCTCTCTTTTGCCGCCAGCACCGAACAGCTGCTGGAGGGCTGCCGCCGCATTGCGCGGGCGCGCAACGAACTTGTCGTCTGAATGAACCAGGAACAGCCATGAACGTCCGATCGCTTTCTCCCAAACTCCTGCCGTGGCTCGTCGCCGGCACCGCCTGGCTGTGCGCCGCCCATGCGTTCGCGGCCGATCCCTTTCCGTCGAAGCCGGTGAAGATCCTGGTCGGCTTTTCACCCGGCGGCTCCAACGACGTCGTGGCGCGCCTGATCGCACCGAAGCTGGCCGAAGGACTCGGCGCGCAAGTGCTGGTCGACAACAGGCCCGGCGCCGGCGGCAACATCGCGGTCTCGGCCATGCTCACCGCGCCCGCGGATGGGCACACGCTGCTGATGTGCACCACCGGAACCCTGTCGATCCAGCCGCACGTTTTGAAAAGCATGCCCTTCGACCCCGAGAAGGACATCGTGCCGGTCACGCAGGTCACCAACGCGCCCTACATGCTGATGGTCAATGCGACGCTGCCGGTGACCAGCGTCAAGGAACTCGTTGCCTACGCTAGGCAGAAGCCGGGCGAGCTCAACTTCGCCTCTTCCGGAACCGCGACGGGTGGCCACCTGGCGGGCGAAATGCTGAAGACACGCGCAGGCATCGACATCGTCCACGTGGCCTACAAGGGAACCGGCCAGGCCATGACGGATCTGCTGGCGGGCCAGGTCTCCATGATCTTCGACCAGCCCGTGAGTTCGATGCAGTACGCGCGCTCGGGCAAGCTGCGCGCGCTGGCGGTGGCCAGTCCGCGCCGGCTGGCGGCGTTCCCCGACATTCCGACCGTGACGGAGGCCGGCATTCCCGACTTCGAACCCGTGACCTGGGCGGGCATCTGCGCGGCCAGGAATACGCCGCCGGCCGTCGTCGAGCGGATCCAGCGCGAAGTCGCCAAGGTGCTCGCGATGCCCGACATCGCCAAGCGGCTCGCCGCCGATGGCCTGGAGCCCGTGGGCAGCACGCCCGAGCAGTTCCGCGCGTTCCTGGCCGCCGACAAGCGCAAGTGGGGCCGCGTGGTGAAAGACGCCGACGTCAAGGCCGAGTGAGAACAACGACATGAAGAGCCAATCCCCCGACATCGTGCGCGACTTCCCGCGCATTTCCCCCGACCTGGTCGCACAGGCATCGGCGTTCCAGCCCGCCATCCTGGCCGACGTCGCGGGCCGCCGCGGCGCCCTGCACGGCCGCATCGCGGCCCTGCGCCACCGCATGAAGCTGGCCGGCAGCGCGCTCACGGTGGAAGTGCGGCCGGGCGACAACCTGATGATCCACGCGGCCATTGCGCTGGCCAGGCCGGGCGACGTGCTGGTGATCGACGGCAAGGGCGACCAGACCGCCGCCCTGATGGGCACCATCATGATGAACGCCTGCCGGCAGGTCGGCATCGCAGGCGTGGTGGTCGACGGCGCGGTGCGCGACAGCCTCGAGATCGACGGGATGGGCTTTCCCGTCTTCTCGGTCGGCACCAATCCCAACGGCCCGACCAAGCTGGCCTCGGGGCGGATCGGGCACCCGGTGTCCGTCGGCGGCGTGACCGTGCGGTCCGGCGACCTCGTGGTTGGCGATGCCGACGGCGTGGTCGTCATCGAGCGCGAAAGAGTTGAAGTGCTCCTCCAGGCCGCAGGCAAGAAGGTCGAGGACGAAGCCGCGCGGATCGAGGCGATCAAGAAAGGCAACACGGCCGCCAAGTGGCTGGACGCCGCGCTGCACAGCGCGGGTGTGCTCAAGGAAAACGAGACGCTCTAGCAAAGCGCAGAGGGAACAATCGGCAGCCGAACGCCACGACCCGCACCGCCTTTGACCCGACAGTGAACGGTCTTCAACCTCCCTGCCGAGTGCCGCATCGATCGGCATCGCCACCAAGCCCAGCACGGGGCCCCCTGCGCTCCACTCGCGGTCACTGCGACACGACCGCGATTCCCCTGAACTGCCCCGCCTTCGTCTTCTTCTCCGGCCGGGGATAACGCTGCGGCGCGAAGCGGTGCATCAGCTCCGCCTCGCGCTCGGCTGCAAGGGCGAGATTGGCCAGCTTCACATGGCCGAAGCCCCGGATCGTCAGCGGCAGCGCCGCAATCTGTGCGGCGAGCTGCTGGTTGCCGGATGAAAGGCCGGCCGCCAGTTCGCCGAGCCGCTGCTCGAACTGGCCGATCAGCGCGCGCTCCAGCCGGCGCTCCTGCGTGAAGCCGAACAGGTCGAAGGCCGTGCCGCGCAGCCGCTTGCCGTGTGCCAGCCACTTCATCGCCGGCAGCATCCACGCGCCGAGGCGGATCTTGGCGGGCGCCTGGCCATGCACGGGGCGCGAGAGCAGCGGCGGCGCCATGTGGAACTCGAGCTTCAGGTCGCCTTCGAACTGGTCCTTCAGTTTCTGCAGGAACGCGCCGTCGGTGTAGAGACGCGCGACCTCGTACTCGTCCTTGTAGCTCATGAGCTTGAGCAGGCTGCGCGCCGCGTTGCGCGTGAAGGGCAGGCTCGCGTCGCCACCCGGCAGCGCGGACTCGGCCGCCTGCAGTGCGCGGACACGCTTTTCGAAGCGCTGCGCCCATGCGGCGTTCTGGTAGCCGGTGAGATGGCGGCGCGCATCGGCGAGCAGCGCTTCCAGCGGGCGCTCGTCAGCTGGCGGCATCTGCGTGTCCATCGGCGCGGCGCGCAGCTGGTCGAGCGCCGCGGCGTTTCCAGCAGCCAGCC
This sequence comes from Variovorax sp. VRV01, assembly GCF_014852545.1. Lineage (NCBI taxonomy): Bacteria > Pseudomonadati > Pseudomonadota > Betaproteobacteria > Burkholderiales > Comamonadaceae > Variovorax > Variovorax sp. VRV01. The sequence goes on along the minus strand of NZ_JACVBS010000016.1, from coordinate 48,017 downwards.
GGCCCAGCGAGAACGCCGACTGGTTGGCCGCCACGGCCACGCCGTTGAGCTCGATCGCATGCATGAGCGCCTCGAGGCTCAGGGGCACCAAGCCGCGCTGCCACGCATAGCCGGTCGCAACGATGTTGGCGGCCAGCGTGTCGCCGAGAAACTCCTCGGCCAGGCTCTGCGCGTCGAAGGTCTCGACCTGTTCGTCGCCCGCGACGAAGCGCATCTTCGCGAGCAGCAGGTCGACGTGCAGCTCGGCATCGGGGTTGCGCAGCGACTCGGCCACCGGAATCTCGTGGATGTTCGCGAGCACGCGCGTGCGCCCGTGCCGCACGGTCTGCAGCGCGTCGGCCGAGGCCCCCACCACCACATCGCATGCGAGGATGGCGTCGGCCTGCTGCGTGTCGATGCGCACCTGGTTCAGCCGCTCGGGCGTGTCGGCCAGGCGCACGAAGCTCAGCACCGCGCCGCCCTTTTGCGCGAAGCCCATGAAGTCGAGCACGCTGGCCGACTTGCCTTCGAGGTGCGCGGCCATCGCGATCACCGCGCCCACCGTCACCACGCCGGTGCCACCCACGCCGGTCACCAGCAGGTCGTACGGACCGGTCCATGCGTGCGGCGCAGGGTGCGGCAGCGCCGCCACGCGGTGCAGGAAGGCATCGCGCCCGGCCGCCAGCGCCCCGCTCTTGCGGCGCAGCTTGCCGCCGGTCACGCCCACGAAGCTGGGGCAGAAGCCCTTGGCGCAGGAGTAGTCCTTGTTGCAGCTGGTCTGGTCGATCTTGCGCTTGCGGCCCATCGGCGTCTCGTGCGGCAGCACGGCCACGCAGTTGCTCTGCACGGTGCAGTCGCCGCAGCCTTCGCACACCGCTTCGTTGATGAAGAGGCGCCTGGGCGGATCGGCCAGCTCGCCCTTCTTGCGGCGGCGGCGCTTCTCGGCGGCGCAGGTCTGTTCGTAGATGAGCACGGTCACGCCGCGCATCTCGCGCAGGCGGCGCTGCACCTCGTCGAGCGCAGCGCGGTCATGGAACTCGGTGCCGTGCGGAAAGCGATTCCTGATGGCGTCGTACTTGCCGATGGCATCGCTCACGACCACCACCTTGGCCACGCCTTCGGATTCGACCTGCCGCGCAATCGCATCCACGCTGATGACGCCGTCGACCGGCTGGCCGCCGGTCATCGCGACCGCGTCGTTGAACAGGATCTTGTAGGTGAGCGTGGCCTTGGCCGCGACGGCCTGGCGGATGGCGAGGTAGCCCGAGTGGTAGTAGGTGCCGTCGCCCAGGTTCTGGAACACGTGCGGCGTCTTTGTGAACATGGCGTGCGAGATCCAGTCGACGCCCTCGCCGCCCATCTGGATGAGGCCCGCGGTGCTGCGGTCCATCCAGTTGGCCATGAAGTGGCAGCCGATGCCCGCGCGCGCCGTCGATCCCTCGGGCACCTTGGTGCTGGTGTTGTGCGGGCAACCGGCACAGAAGTACGGCAGGCGCTTGACGGTGTCGCTCGCGTTGCCCAGCAGCTCGGGCGGCATGAAGTCGCGCACGTGCTGCAGGTGGTCGCCCAGGTCGTGGTTGTCGGGAAAGTGCGCGGCCAGCCAGTGCGCGACCAGTTCGATGAGGCGCGAGGGGCGCAGCTCGCCAAGCGCGGACACCAGCGGCAGGCCATCGCGGCCGTGCTTGCCCACGAGCACCGGGCGCGCATCGGCCGGTGCGTTGTAGAAGATGTCGCGCAGCTGCGTCTCGACCACCGCCCCCTTCTCTTCCACCACGAGGATCTCGCCGAGCCCCTGCGCGAAAGCCTTCAGGCGCGTCTGCTCGAGCGGAAAGCTCAGCCCCACCTTGTACAGCCGCACACCGGCGCGCGCGAGCTGTTCGGGCGAAAGCTCGAGCCGGCGCAGCACTTCCATCAGGTCATGGTGCGCCTTGCCGCAGGTGACGATGCCGACCTTCGCATGCGGGCTGACGATGACGTGGCGGTCGATGCTGTTGCACCGCGCGAATGCGGCCACGGCGGCAAGCTTGTCTTCCAGCCGCGACTCGATGCGCAGCGACGGCAGGTCGGGCCAGCGGTAGTGCAGGCCGTCGGGCGGTGCGGCGTGGCCGGTGGCGGCACGCACGGCATCGGCGTCTGCCCAGGCCGCGACGCGCGCGTTGACGGCGTCGAGATCGACGGTGCCCGCGCTCTCGACGATTTCGGACAGCGCCGCCATGCCGACCCACGCGCCCGAATAGCGCGACAGCTCGTAGCCGTACAGCCCGAACTCCAGGTATTCGGCCACGCTGGCGGGCTGCATCACGGGCATGCGCCAGGCCATGAAGGCGTGGTCGCTCTGGTGCGGCATCGACGACGACACGCAGCCGTGGTCGTCGCCCGCCACCACCAGCACGCCACCATGCGGCGACGAGCCGTACGCATTGCCGTGCTTGAGCGCGTCGCCCGCGCGGTCCACGCCCGGCCCCTTGCCGTACCACATGGCATACACGCCGTCGACGGTGCGCTCGGGGTCGGACTCCACGCGCTGCGTGCCCAGCACCTGCGTGGCCGCAAGCTCCTCGTTCACGGCGGGCACGAAGCGGATGCCGGTTTCCTTGAAGCGGTCGCCGGCCTTCCAGATGGCCTGGTCGACCATGCCCAGCGGCGAGCCGCGGTAGCCGCTGACGAAGCCCTGGGTGTGCAGGCCACGCGCCGCGTCGCGCCGCCGCTGCATCACCAGGATGCGGATCAGCGCCTGGGTGCCGGTGATGAAGACGGCGCCGGCATCGGCCCAGAGGTTGTCGGAAAGCCGGTAGTCGGGCCGCTGCAGCGCGGTGGTCTTGTGGGGGGCGTTCATGCCCGGAATTGTTCTGCCGCACCCCGAGTAAGTGTTTCTTCAATACACTGGCGCAGACCCTTGTTTGAAGAAGAATCTTCTCGGAAACCGCGATGAACGTTGATTCTGTTTCTCTTGACGAGCATTGCCTCAAGATCCTTTCTGCACTGCAGCACGACGGGCGGCAGACCGTGCAGCAGATTTCCGAGGCCGTCGGGCTCTCGCCCACACCGTGCTGGAAGCGCATCCGGGAGATGGAGGCCGCCGGCGTGATCCGCGGCTACACGGCCTTGATCGACCCCGAGCTGGTAGGACTGCATGTGTCGGCCGTGGCGGAAGTGAACCTCGATCGGCACAGCGAGGCGATGGTGCAGCGCTTCGAGGAAGTGGTGGCCGCGTGCCCGCAGATCATCCGCTGCGTGTCGGCCACCGGGCCGGCGGACTACATCCTCAACGTGACGGTGCCGGACATGAAGCACTACGAGCGCTTCCTGCACGAAGTGCTCTTCAGCCTGCCGGGCGTGACGCACGTGCGCTCGAGCATCGTGCTGCGCGAGATCAAGTCGGAGGTGGCGCTGCCGCTGGGCCACCTGCTCGGCGCGAAGACGGGCGCGGCGGCTTCGCGGCGCTAGACGGCGCGTGCGCCCGGCAGCCCGCCGGGACCACCGTGCACCACCGGCGGTCGACGCAAGCACCCTGGAGCGCGCCGCGCGTTCGTCACCGGGACGCGGTCCGTGCGGAACGGCGCCGTGCGGCCGGCGAGCGCACAGCCCCCTGCGCATTGGGCCCTCGCGGGCTCTGGCAGCGGACCATCGGAACCCGCGCTTGCACGGGATCGCGGGTCCTCAGGCCGAGTCGCGCCTTCCGGCGGCGCCGCTCCATCGGAGGCCCTCGCCGCTCACCTTCCCTTCCAAGCGCCCGGCGCACGGACCGGAACACCGCGCAAATGCGAGCGACCGGACATCCGGGCAGTGAGCGCGCTGCATGCACAGGCGTTGCCGGCCTGCGCAACTAGCACATTGCGCAGTGGCGACATCCGCCTGATTCCTCAACGATGCACAGCCCCGCTTTCCGCCGAGGAGCCTTCCATGCGCACCCTGTTGATCGACAACTACGACTCGTTCACCTACAACCTCTACCAGTACCTGGCGGCCTGCAACGGCGAGCCCCCGATCGTGCTGCGCAACAACGAAATGCACTGGGACGAGGTCGAGCGCATGCACTTCGACAACATCGTGATCTCGCCGGGCCCCGGACGTCCGCAGCGGCGCGCCGACCTCGGCATCTCGGCGGACGCGCTGCAGCGTTCGCGCAAGCCCGTGCTCGGCGTCTGCCTGGGCCACCAAGCCATCGCCCACCACTGCGGCGCCCGTGTCGACCTGGCGGTGCGACCGATGCACGGACGCCTGGACCGTGTCTCGCACGCGCAGCGAGATCTCTTCGCCGGCATCCCGGACCGCTTCGAGGCGGTGCGCTACCACTCGCTCGCAGTCACGCAGCTGCCCTCAACCCTGGAGCCGCTCGCCTGGACGTCCGACGGCACGTTGATGGGCCTGCGCCACGTCTCTCTGCCCTGGTGGGGGGTGCAGTTCCATCCGGAGTCGATCTGCACCGAATTCGGCGCACGGCTGCTGCGCAACTTCAGGGACCTGACGCTGGAGTGGCTCGCACAGGCGCCCCGGCGCGAGGCACAGAACCGCTTCGGATCCCCGCTGCGCTTCGAAGGCCCGCAGGCGTTGTTGCTGCATGCGGAGTGCATCGACACCACAGCCGATGCCGAGGCCGTGTTCATGGGAACGTTCGCGCAGCGCGACTGCGTTTTCTGGCTGGACAGCAGCCTCGCCGAGCCCGGGCGGGCGCGCTTCTCCTTCATGGGCGACGCGAGCGGCCCGCGCGCCCAGGTGCTGAACTACCGCACCGCACCGCGCGAACTGATAGTGCGCCGGGGCGACGTCGTCCAGGTGCGCGACGAGAGCATCTTCGACTACCTGCGCGACCACCTGCCGGGCCAGCCACCTGCAGGTCCCCCGCTTCCCTTCGACTTCGCCTGTGGCTTCGTGGGCTACTTCGGCTATGAGCTCAAGCGGGAGCTGGACGGCACGCACGCCCACGACGCGGACACCCCAGACGCGATGTGGATCCTCGCCGACCGCTTCCTCGCCTTCGACCACGCCGAGCAACAGGTCTGGATCGTCTGCCTGGATGAGGCCGTGCCGTCCAATGAGAACCGCCGCTGGATGCAGACCATGCGCGCGCGGCTGGCAGGCGCACAGGCGACCGCGCCTGACGACAGCGCGGCCGCGGCCCGCGATCTGCAGCCACTGGCCTGGCGGATCGACCTGGCGATCTACCGGGAGCTGATCCTGCGCTGCCAGCACGAGATCCTGCAGGGCGAGACCTACGAGGTCTGCCTCACGAACCAACTGGTCGGCGAAGGGCGCATCCATCCGCTGGAGATCTACCGGATCCTGCGCAGGCACAACCCTGCCCCCTATGCGGCCTACCTGCGCTTCGGCGGCTATGCCGTGCTGAGCGCCTCGCCCGAACTCTTCCTGCGCATCTCCAGCGCCGGCGATGTGGAATCGAAGCCCATCAAGGGCACCGCGGCGCGCGGCGCGACGCCGGCCGAAGACCACACGATCGCGGACGCCATGGTCGCCGACGAGAAGACCCGCGCGGAGAACCTGATGATCGTCGACCTGCTGCGCAACGACCTCAACCGGGTCTGCGAGATCGACAGCGTTCACGTGCCGAGCCTGTTCGCGGTCGAGACCTATGCCACCGTGCACCAGCTGGTCAGCACGATCCGGGGGCGGCTGCGCGCGGACCTCGGAGCGGTCGATTGCATCCGCGCCGCGTTCCCCGGCGGCTCCATGACGGGCGCGCCGAAGGTGCGCACAATGAAGATCCTGGACGAACTCGAGGCGGCGGCCCGCGGCATCTACTCGGGCAGCATCGGCTATCTGTCGCTCAACGGCGCGGCGCAGCTCAACATCGTGATCCGCACCCTGGTGTCGGCCAACGGTCGCGTCTCCATCGGCGCCGGTGGCGCCATCGTCGCCATGTCCGATCCGGACGCCGAGGTCGAGGAGATCGTTCTGAAGGCGCAGGCGCTGTGGGACGTCCTCAGGCGTTGCGGCGCACCGCTCGGTCCGCAGCCGGGGACAGCGTCCGATGCCGGTGCCGTGGGCGATCCCGGCGTTCCGCCGCTCCCGCAGGCCACCCCCACGCCGTCCCCGCCCGCGTCCGGCAATGGCTAGCGCACAGGCCAACCGCCGCGGAATCCTGCTCATGCTGGTGGCCATGGGCTGCTACGTGCTCAACGATGTTTTCGTGAAACTGGCAGCGCAGAGCCTCCCGCCCGGGCAGGTCCTGGCCATGCGCGGCGCATTCGCCACCCTCTTTGTCCTGGCCCTCGCCCGCGGGAAACGCGCCGGCTGGCGCACGGCACTGCGGCCGATCGTCGGCGTGCGATGCGGGCTCGAGATCACGACCGCCCTCAGTTCCGTCGTCTCCCTGTCGCTCGCGCCGCTCGCCACGGTCAGCACGCTCATGATGACCGCGCCGCTGATGATTGCCGCCACTGCGATGGCGCTGCGATGGGAGCCTTGGCACGGCGGCCGGCTGCTCGCCACCGCGGCGGGATTCGCCGGCGTCCTGCTGGTGATCCAGCCGTCCGCGCGGTCCGAGGTCCCTGCAGCCGGCCTCGCCTGCGCGTTGTTGTGTGCCGCCTCGCTCGCCGCGCGCGACCTGGTGACGCGGCGCATTCCCGCCACGGTCCCGTCGTCGATCATCGCCGTGGCGACCACGCTCGTCGTATGCCTGGCAGGCCTGCTGCTGGGTCTCGTGGAATGCTGGGCGCCGCTCACGCGCCACGAGCTCGGCATGCTCGCTGCGGCGGCGGGTTGCGCGGCACTGGGCAACTACGCGCTCATCGTGGCCTGCCGCGGCGTCGATCTCTCGGTCGTCACGCCCTTTCGCTACAGCCTGATCGTCTGGGCCCTGCTGTTGGGATACGCGATCTGGGGCGACATGCCGCGCCCCGAGGCCGCCGCCGGCGTGGTCCTGATTGTCGCGGCCGGTGCCTTCACCATCCGGGCGGCGCGCCGTCCGTGAGCGAACCGCCGGGTCCCCCGCCTGCGGCGGGACGGCCCCGACAATCGATCTGCCCCACGACAGCAGTCTGCGAGGGGGAGCGCCCCAAAAACGAAGACCTCGAGCCGCCAGCCCTATCAACTCTGACAGTGTCCCCGGTGTGCGTCATCAGGCTGTAATGCGGCCTCATTCAGCGAGGTGACCTCATGGAGATCATTGCGGGAACGATCGACTCTTTCTCGGCGGACGTGCTGTTCGACATGGCACGCTACCGGCACGAGGTTTTCGTCGAGAAGCTGGGCTGGAAACTCCATACGCGCGGCCGGCTGGAACTCGACGAATTCGACCGGAAGGACACCATCTATCTGATCGCACGCAATCCGGACGGCGAGATCGTCGGCACGAGCCGCCTGTTGCCCACGCACCGGCCCTATCTTCTGGCCAGCGTCTTCCCGCAGCTGCTCGGCGACACGCCGGCGCCGTGCTCGCCCGACATCTGGGAACTGTCGCGATTCGCCGCCGGCGACGGCACGCGGCTCGGGATGGGCGGGGATGCGCATGGATGGTCGCTCGCGCTGGACATGCTGAGCGCCGCGATGCGGACCGTCGCCAAGGAGGGCGGACGACGGCTCATCAGCGCCTCGCCTCTGGGCATCGAGCGCATCCTGCGTCGCACGGGCCTGTCCGCGCACCGTGCAGCACCGCCGGTGCGGGTCGACGGCCAGCTTCTGTTCGCCTGCCTCATCGACGTGGACAAGAACTGGTGTCCGCACCGGAACCACCACGCCGACGGGACCGGCTGGGTCGCCCGCCCGCCTGCGGGCGAAGGGGCCGCTGCCATCCATTCAGTTCAGGAGCCCGAGTCGTGAAGCGAACGCCGCGGCCGAGCTCTTGGTGGCAGCACCCAATCTCGCCATTGCATTCCTCAGATGGAAATCGACCGTGGGCTTCGAGATGCAGAGGATGGCCGCGATTTCGTCGCTCGTCTTGCCATCGCCCGTCCAGCGCAACACCTCCACCTGCCGCTTCGTCAGCGGTTCAATCCCCGCGAGCGGGCCGCTCAGGAGGCGGCAGAACGCGCGGTGGGCGTTATTCACCAGCCACTGGAGCGAGTGGTCCTTGGCGCGCATCTCCGCGGCCGTCAGCGGTTCGCCCGAGCGGGCAAGCGACAGCATGCCGACCCGCGCGTCGGGCTCGAAGACCGATTGCGCCCAGCCGACGCGCAGGCCGAAAGAGCGCGCCTCGTCCCACATCTGCGGCGCGTCCCGGAAGACTTCGTTGCTCCAGACCACGGGCACCCCGCTGTGCACGCCGTGGGCGACGGTGGGATCCACCTGGAGATATCCCGCACTGATGTACCGGCGGCGCCATCGCTCATCGTAGGTGCTGAAAATCAAAGTCTTAGGCCGGGTGAAGGGCACGAGGGTGCGCAGCCCGTAGGCGCAGTGCTCGAAGCCGAGGTGCCTGGCTGCCACGCTGACCTGCGCGAGCACCTGGGATGGTTCGCTGGCCTCGTTCAACCGACCGAGAACATCTTGGGTCCACTCGTTCATAGGTGCACTTCCTGCGTCGTCGGCACCCCCACCTTTTTCGCGGGCGCGGTCCACGCTCCCGCGGCGCAGCCCGGCAGGCGGCCCAGCCGCCTGAACCGACCCGCGCTGCGCCGGCCTGCGGCGTGCGCGTGGCGGACGTTCAGCGCGCGATGGAGGCAAGGGTGCGACAGTTTAGGAGCGCCTTGCGATGCCCGGAGGCAAAATTCACCACCATTTCTGCCAATTTCGCGAGCCTGCCTTCGCGCACTGGCGCGGTGCGGCCCAGGGTCGGGAGATTGCGGATCGATCCCCTACGTTGGCTTCTCACGATGCACAAGGTCTGGCTGCTGCTGCTTCCCGGCTTCCTTCTTCTCGACGTCATCCGCATGCTCGCGGTCTTCAAGGCCGCCAATGCCGCCTTTCGCCGGACGCGCAACAAGCTCGCCGGCTACGACGTGCGGCTGGCCTCTGCCGCGGGCGGCCAAACCCTGAGTTCAAGCGGCGTGGCACTGTCGACGGGTGCATTGCCGCACCGGCTCGTCGGGCGGGCGAGCACGCTCTTCATCAGCGGCGAACCCGTTCCGGGCGCGGCCGAGGCGGCAGGCGCGCAGCGCCTGCGCGAATGGCTCTCCAGGAACCGACGGCGTCTGAAGCGCTGCGCCGTGCTGGGCGCGCAGGCCTTGCTGCCGCCTGCGCCGGAGGCCCGCGTCGTGCGGCGGCAGGGGCGTGCCGCGCCGCCGGCGCTGCGCTGTGGCGGGCAGGGACCCGACCTGTTCGCGGCCGGCATGAGAATGCGCAGCTGGCGCGTCATCGAACCGGGCCAGGGCGCCGATCTGGCGCTGTCCTGGATCGAAGAGGACCGGGGCGCCGCGTTTGTCGAGACACTTGCCTCCCGCCTGCCCGGACCGCGCAGCCGTCGCCGCGGCATGCTGCGCCGTCGCCGCTTGCCGCTCGAGCCGCCCGCGCCCGACGCGCGGATCGGCGTGCTGCACCAGTGGATCGCGGCACATCTGCAAGAGAAGCTCAGCGTCGCCCGATTGGCACGGGAGGTCCACATGTCCACGCGCTCCTTCGCGCGTTACTACGAACGCGCGACGGGTCTCTCGCCCGGGCGTGGCGTGCAGCAGATCCGCCTCGACACCGCCCGTCGCCTGCTCGAGACGAGCACGCGCCCCCTCAAGGCCGTCGCCGCGCAGTGCGGCTACGGATCACAGGAGGTGATGCGAAGAGCCTTCGTTCGCGACCTGCAGATGACGCCGCGCGAATACCGGCGCCGCCACACGGCGATGAAAGCGGCCGGCGCGGCCTAGCAGGACCCTGTCCCGCCACCGGGTGTCGAGCCGCGCCGGCCAACGCCGGCATTGCTATTCCTCCGTGGCCCAGCACACCAGCTGCAAGTCCGCCAGCGGCAGCATGGCGCGCGTGCCATCGCCGAAGCGGACTTCGCCGACGTTGCCGTCCTTCGCCTTGATGCGCAAGGACCCGCGCCGTCCTCCATGCTCGACCACCAGCACCGTGCGGCCGCCGCTGATGATCCTCGGGATCCCGTTTCCGGGCGGGGGCGCCGCCGAGCCGCCGACGGGCTCGGGCGATTGCGGGCGGCTCCTGGTCTGGACACGTCCGATCGGGGCGCCCCGCGCGATCAGTTCTTGGAGTTCCTGCGGGCGATCTCGCGCGACGGCCACCAACTGGTAGAGCACCCGCACATCCGCGCCGAGCCGCCCTTCCTCCACCGCTTCCCGCAACTGCCGCGGTGCGTCGCTGAGCCGCGCGGCCTCGGTGATGAAGGAGCGCGGTTTGCCCAACCGGCGCGCGATCTCGGCGCGCGAATGGCCTTCCCGTTCCCGCTCGGCGATGAAGGCCGCCAGATCGAACGGCGACATGTCCTCGCGGTGCAGGTTCTCCGCCGCTTGCGCGAAGGGATCGACCCGCGGGTCCACGAACGCCGGAACGCAGGACAGGCCGGCCCGGCGCGCCGCGCGCACCCTGCGCTCGCCGCGGTTGACGATGTACCGATCCGCGTGCTCTGGATGGCAGCGCAGGGACACCGGCTCCAGCACGCCATGCTGGCGGATCGATTCGGCGAGTTCCTCGATGCGTTCGCCCCGCATGCGACGGCGCGGCTGGCCGGGGTCGAAGTCGATGCGTTCAAGCGCCACCTGTGTCGGTGCGCCTGGGCCCGAAGGGGCGGCTTCGACCGTGAGCAGATCGGCCGCCCTGAACTGCGACAGCGCACTCAGGTCCAGGCCGTCGGGCGCCCTCATGCCTGCGTATCCGCCGGCATCGACGCGTTCGAGCCGTCGATGCGTTGCTGCAGCAACTCGAACACCCGCATCACCTCGAGGCTGGCCTCGCGTGCCGCGCTCTTGGGCAGCCGCCACACGGGCACCCCCGCGGCCAGCGCCTCGGGAATGGCCGAACGGGTCGAGATCCGGGCCGGTATCACGAACTCCCGGAAGTTCAAGACCAGGTCCTGCATCGCGGCCTTCTGCCGCAGCGAATGCGGATTGAACCGGTTCAGCACGATGGCCGCCATCCGCAGTTGCGGGTTGTAGCGCCGCCTGACCCCGAAGACGGTCCGGAGCATGTCGGCGACGCCGTCGATGCTGTACTCCTCCAGCTCGATCGGACAGGCCACCGCATGGCCGGCAATCAGCGCCGCGCTCATGCGCAAGCCCAGCGCCGGGGGCGTGTCGATCACCACCGCGTCGAAATCCTGCGCCAAGCGCCTCACATTCCCACGGAACAAAGGAATCACGAGGTCCGCCCTCGCGAGTTCGACGTCGGACAGCTTTCTGCTGCCCGCCGCCAGCGCAATGGTGCGCTCGCGCGGCGGGGCGATCGGGCCCGGATCCGGGCCGAACAGTTCCACCGCTTCGGCGATCGCCGAGGACCGGTTCAGCGATTTCGAGCTGTTCGCCTGCGCGTCCAGATCGATCACGCACACCGACCGATGTCGCACATCGGCCAGCCAGCATGCGTACAGCACCGCCAGCGTGGACTTGCCGACGCCGCCCTTCTGGTTGCCGAAGATAACCACGTTGCCCATGACTTGCTCCTCAGGCCTCGGCGCGGGACGCGCGTCCATCGCACCCGAACGGCGCGCCTCGCGGGCTGCCGCGGCAACTTGCAAAGGGCCCCTGCAGATGGGCGGAGCCGCCTCACTGGCCAACGATCGAACCGCCCTGCCGCGTCGCTCTCGAAATATCGCCGCCTCGCGCTTTGCGACACCACTGTCAAAAATAATAGTCGACACACGCACGGGCAGAGGCGGACATTGCGCCCCATGCAAGCAAACGACACTCAACGTGGGCATGCGACCGATGAAGGCCGACGCGCAGCCTGGCTTTCCATGCTCATGTTCGCCGGCTTGATGGCGCATGCGCGTCCCCTGTGGGCCCAGGCGGAGCCCATTGCATCGCAGGGCGTCGGACCACACCAGCAGGCGGCGCGCGACAACGACCGCATCGAGATCCTTAGCGAGGAGCTCAGGAAGTCGGAAGCTCAATTGGAAGGTCTCATGCGCCGCAAGGCCGAGCGGCTCGCCGCATCCGACCTGAAGGCAGCGACCGAGGCCGAGGAACAGCGCGTCCGCACGCTCGGCGACATCGCGGCCATCCGGCGGGAGATCGCTTCGGCCTCTCATGCCGCCGCCCAGGCTACGGCGGTCAGGCCCACGGCCGTTCAGGCCGCCAAGCACCCTTCCGCCGCTGGCAAGCGCGTGGCGCCAGCACCGTGGTGGGACGTCTACGGCAGCGGTCGGCGCACTGAGCCGCCTGCTTCACTTTCTCCTGCATCCCCGCATGGGCAAGTGCCTGCGGGATCAGCCCCCGGCCCAACGGAGTAACGCCATGACCGCATGCTCGATCCACATCCGGCCCGCAACGGCAGCCGGCATCCGTGTCAAATGGATCGGATGGCTGCTCATCGCGTGGCTCATCGCCGCCGCCCCTGCCGAAGTCGCCTGGGCGGGCAGCCCGTTCGCGACCGGTGCGAACGCGACCCAGCAACAACTCGTCGCGATCCTGACGCCGCTGGCCGCAGTCGCGGTGATGGTCTCCGGCGCCATGGCCTGGTTCGGGCGCCTGAGCTGGTGGTGGATGGTCGCGGTCGTGATCGGCACCGTGCTGGTCTTCGGCGGCCCGCAGATCGTGTCCTGGATCCGGGGCCTGTTCGGGGTCTGAGGGGCGCGGTCCATGAGTCGCAACCAGGGCATTGCCGCGGACCCCCTGTTCGTCGGCATGACGCGGCCTTCGATGGTCTGGGGCGTCACCTACTCGGCCATGATGTTCAACATCGTCGTCACGACCGAGTCGTTCATCGTGACCAAGAGCCTCGCGTGGCTGCTGGCCTTCGTGCCGATCCACGGCGTGCTCTACCTCGTGTGCCTGTACGAGCCGCGCTTCTTCGACCTGCTGCAGCTCTGGGGCCGCACGCGCCTGCCGGCCATGCTCGGCGGCAACCTGCGGTTCTGGCGTGCGAACTCGTACAGCCCCCTGGCGCTGAACATGCCTGACTGGCGGGGGTGCCGCCGCATGCGCACGCCGCCCGTGACCTTGGTCTGACGCCGTACCGCGCCATGAAACTGCTGTCGCGCTCCGAGCACACGCTGCGCCGCGAAGCCGGCGCGGCGACCATGATTCCGCTTTCGGCGCACGTGGACGAGCATGTGGCCCTGACACGTGCCGGCGACTATGTGCAGACACTCCGCCTGGCCGGCACGAGCTTCGAAAGCGCGGACGACGAGGACATCAACAACTGGCATGAGCGCCTCAATGTCCTGCTGCGCAACATCGCGTCGCCCAACCTGGCGCTCTGGGCCCACGTGATCCGCCGTCGCGAGGCGGCCTATCCGACCGGGCGGACGACGCCCGGCTTCGCCGACGAGATCGAGCAGCGCTATCGCCGCAAGATGGCTGGCGAGCGGCTGATGGTCAACGAACTGTACTTGTCGGTCGTCTTCCGGCCGCAGCCCACCCGCATCGGCAATGCCGCATTGCGGCTGTTCAAGCGCGCGGACCCAGAGGGTGCGCGGGCGGAACTGCACGATGCGCTGGACGCCTGCAGCAAGCTGCGCCAGGAACTGCTCGCCGCCCTTGAACGCTACGACCCCGAAGCACTGGGCATCTATCGGCTGCAAGGGAACGACGGGCTTTTTTCCTCCCTCGTGGAATTCCACGGCCTGCTCGTCAACGGGGAGTGGCAGCGCATGCCGCTGCCGCGCTCGCCACTCAACGAGGTCCTGGCCACCACCCGCCCCCTCTTCGGCAATGAAGCCATGGAGTACCGCACGGGCACCCAGACCCGGATCGGGGCCTTCCTCGGCATCAAGGAGTACCCCACGCCCACGGCGCCGGGCATGTTCAGCGCCCTGCTGACCGCGCCCTTCCCCTTCGTGCTCACGCAGAGCTTCACCTTCCTGGCCAAGGGCACAGCCACCGACATGATGAGCCGCCAGCACCACCGGATGGCCGCCGCCGGTGACCTGGCAGTCTCGCAGGCGGAGGAGCTCCAGGACGCGCTGGACGACCTGATGAGCAATCGTTTCGTGGTGGGCGACCACCACTTCAGCCTGCATGTGCTCGCCGACACCTACGACGGCGTCAGCGAGTCCGAGGGCCGGCCCCGTCTGAAGCAGCTCAACGACAACGTTGCCCGCGCCCGCTACCTGCTGGGCGACGCAGGAATGGTCGTGGCCCGCGAGGATCTCGCGCTGGAGGCGGCCTTCTGGGCGCAGCTGCCGGGAAACTTCGGCTACCGCAGCCGCAAGGCGCCCGTCACCAGCCGCAACTTCGCCGCCATGTCGCCCTTCCACAATTTCCCGACCGGCCGGGCGACGGGCAACTACTGGGGCGATGCGCTGACCATGTTCACCACGCGCGCGGGCTCGCCCTACTACTTCTCGCTGCACGCGAACGATCCGCGCAGCCCGGACGGCGGCAGCCGCCGCGACGTCGGACACATCACGGGTGTGGGACCGGTCGGGACCGGCAAGACCACGCTGCTGGGTTTCTGCATGGTGGCGATCTGCAATCGCCTCGACGCCACCCAGGTCATCTTCGACAAGGATGAAGGGCTGCATATCCTGGTGCGGGCCCTGGGCGGCCAGTACCTCCCGCTCAAGAACGGGGCACCAACAGGCTGCAATCCGCTGCAGCTCGACGATTCGATCGCCGACAACGTCGAGTTCATGCGGCACTGGCTCAGGCGCCTCGTGATGCGCGCGCCGGGCGAGACGCTGACCGTCCGTCAGGAGGACGATCTCGACCAGGCACTGCGCGGCATCCTGAAGCTCGAGCCTTCTTTCCGGCGCCTGTCCCGGCTCGCCGCCTTCCTCGATATCACCGACCCAGAGGGGATGCATGCACGCCTTCGGAAGTGGTGTGCCTCGGAACACGGGGACTATGCCTGGGTATTCGACAATGATCACGACGAGGTGGCCCCGCTGCTTGCCGGGCACACCCTGGTCGGCTTCGACGTGACCGACTTCCTGGACAACGAGGTCGTGCGCGCCCCACTGACCCTGTACCTCTTTCACCTCGTCAACCGGATGGTGGACGGCCGCCCGCTGGTGTGCTGGATGGACGAATTCGCCAAGCTGCTGAGCGACCCGGCCTTCGCGAAGTTCGCCAAGAACGGCCTGGAGACCTGGCGCAAGAAGAACGCGAACATCGCCACATTCACCCAGAGCACCAGCCATGTGCTCGATTCCAGCATCGCGCGCGCGATCGTCGAGCAGACGCCGACCAAGATCCTGTTCCCGAATCCGGAGGCGGACTACGACGAATACACCCGGGGCTTCAACCTGACGGACCGAGAGTTCGCGCTCATCAAGCAGGAGCTCGAGCCTGGCTCTCGCCAGTTCCTCATCAAGCAGAACCACGTCAGCGTGGTCGCACAGCTCGATCTCCATGGCTTCGACGACGCCTTGCACGTCATCTCCGGGCGCACCGGCAACGTCCGCCTCATGCGCGAACTGATCGCGATCTGCGGACCGGACCCCGCCCAATGGCTGCCGGCTTTCCGCAGGGCGCTTGCGAACGACCCTTCCCATTCATCCTCACACCAGGAGATCTCCCATGCGTAGATTCCTTGTTTCTCTCTTCCTCGCGGCCACAGCTTCGCTCGCACCGCTGCACGCGAAAGCCGGCATCCCGGTGATCGACATCACGGCCGTCGCCAACCTGATACAGCAGGTCATGTACTGGCAGCAGCAAATCTCCGGGATGCAGAAGCAGTACGACCAACTGAAGGAGTCGAAAGACCAGCTGACCCGGACCCACAACGCCATGACGGGAAGCCGAGGCATGGAGCAGTTGCTGCCGACCTCGGACCTCGCACGCAACTACCTGCCTCCCAGCTATGGCGAACTGATGGGCACGCTCAACGGCTCGTCGGCCAGCTATGGAGGGCTGGCCAACCAGGTCCAGTCGATCATGAAAGCCAACAGTGTTCTCTCGGGAACGCAGTTGGAGGGGCTCAGTCCGGAGTTGCGCCAGGTCGTCGAGCAAGGGCGGCAATCGGCAGCACTGCTCAACGGAATGACCCAGAACGCGTACCAGAACACCAGCCAGCGCTTCTGGGCCCTGCAACTGCTGATCGATCGCATCGCTTCCGCACAGGACCCCAAGGCGATCCAGGACCTGCAGGCAAGAATACAGGCCGAGCAGAACATGCTTACCAACGAGCAGACGAAGCTGCTGAGTCTCTATCAGATTGCAAGAGCCGAGGAAGCTAGACAGCAGCAACGCGCTAGGGAGCAAGTCATCTCTGGCCACGGCGGATTCAACGCAAGATTTGTTCCCAATCCGTGAACCGCTATGTCTAGATCATTGATCGTTATCGCCGTGATTGCGGTACTTGTCACAGGCGGCACCTATCGGTTGCTGAAACAAGACTCGACGCCAACAGTCCCGCCCGAACTTGTGCCGACCCAAATTGGCAAGCCAGGAACACCAAGCGTTGAGCACGGGGACTTCCAGAATCGGTTTCGGCCAACAGTGCCACTTGCTAGTGACGCCAAGAAATGAAGCTTCGATGGGGCGAGCAATGTTCTTCCAGCAATTCTGGACGTGGCTGACCTCTCAATTGACGGAGTACCTGGCGGCAAAAACGGCGGCCGTGGCCGGCGTCATCGAGCCGGCGGTGGTAACGCTTGCGGCAATTTACGTGATGATTTGGGGATTCCTCAGCCTGACCGGCAGAGTTCAAGAACCGATATGGGAGGGCGTCAAGCGAATCCTTTTCATCGCCATAGTACTTGGCGTCGGCCTGAGACTCTGGCTTTACAACGAAGTCATTGTCGACACGTTTTTCGATGCACCAACCCAACTGGCTGCCAAGATCACCGCGGCATCGAACCCGGTGTCCGTAATCGACACGATCTGGGAAAAAGGCGGGACTGTTGCTTCGAACCTCTGGAACAAAGGCGGCGTATTGAACGGTGACTTTGGCTTCTATTTGGCGGGAGCCATCGTCTACTTCATCATTGGAGGCGTCGCCGTCTACTCGTTCTTCCTGCTTGTTTTGTCCAAGCTCGCGCTGGCGCTGATACTTGCCTTGGGTCCGGTTTTTATTTGCCTGCTTTTCTTCGAGGCTACACGGCGATTCTTCGAGGCTTGGATCGCCCAGATGGCCAACTATGCACTGGTTGCTGTTCTAACCTCGCTGGTGGCGAGCCTCATGCTTCAGGTTGTTTCTTCCTATGCCACCCAGACAGCAGCGAGGGGCGCGGCCATTGTGACCGTAGACGCATTGAACATGGTGCTGTGTGCTTCGCTTGTGCTGCTGGTAATGCGCCAAATCATGTCCATTGCAGCCGGTCTTGCGAGCGGGATTGCACTGAGTTCATTTGGGCTCGTCAGCGGATTGGCGCGGTGGGCCATGGGCGGGGCCAAGCGAACCAGCTATGAGTTCGGACGCGGCGTGCTGGACGGCCTGCGGCGAGAGCCAGGCAGTCGCTGGGATTCGTTCCGCCGTCTGGCGGGCAACCGCATAGGCACCGGCATGGCCTCGATTACAGGTACCGGCGTCGCGCGTCGCGGCGGCACCGTGCTTTCCAGAGACAAGGTCATGCCGAGCCTCTCGCGCAATCGATAACGGTGGAGAGTGAAATGAAGCCTTCGACCTCACTTTCTCTGCTCGCCCTTCTGCTCGCGGCATGTGGCACTCGCGCGCCCGCTCCGCCGGATTGCGAAGGGCCACTCACACCGATCAACATCTCGAACGGTGTTTCCCAACCAGGAGCGGTGGATGCAGCGGAACGCCGCCCTTGACAAGTATCTTCTTGAGGCCCAAAACTGGGAACTCGATCGCGCCCGGCGTGCGGAGCGATCGACCAGGATCGCCTGGGCCGTGGCCACATCAGCGGCATTGATCGCGGTTCTCGCCGTCGCCGCCGTCAGTGGGCTCACGCCGCTGAAGGAGCCAGTTCCCGTTCTCATCCGGGTCGACAGCAGCAGCGGCATCGTCGACATCGTTCCCACCTACGAAGGCACGACCGACATCGAGCAGGTCGTGACACGCAACCTGCTGCAGAACTACGTGATTGCGCGCGAGCGTTATTTCTACGGCACCGCGGAAGCGGACTACGAATTGGTCGCCTCGCAAAACTCGCCTCGTCTCAACCAGGAGTGGGCGACCTTGTGGGCGGCCGACAACCCGGCCTCACCTCTGAATGTCTACAAGGACGGCACGTCCATCCGCGCGCAGGTGCAATCGGTCACCTTCCTCAAGCTGGAGAGCGGGAAGGACAAGCTGGCACAGGTCCGCTTCACCCGTTCGACGCGCGCAGGCGGCACCGGGGAAGAGCAGACCAGCCACTGGGTCTCCACGATCGAGTTCGCCTATGTCGCGCCATCTGCGGACAACAAGATGCGTTCGCTCAACCCGCTGGGCTTTCGCGTCGTCGAATACCGTCGCGAGCCCGAGGTCGCCCCGGGCGGCGTTGCACTCGGCAGGCAGGATGCACGATGAAGCCCCGGCGCGTGCACCGCAGCTTTCCGCTGGCGATCGGACTGGCGGCAAGTCTGGCGCTTGCCGCGCCGTACGGCCGAGCCGCGACCGTGCCGGCTGCCGGCAAGGTCGATGCCCGGGTACGGGTGGTCGCCTACAACCCGGCAGACGTCATCAGCTTGCAGGGGTACGTGGGCTACCAGATCCATCTGCAGTTTGCCGAAGGCGAGGAGTTCGTGAATCTCGGCTCCGGCGACAACGGCGCCTTCGATATCGGCGCCGAGCGCAACCATTTCTTCATCAAGCCCAAGGAAGCGCGCGCCGCGACCAACGTCACTGTCCTCACGAACCGGCGGGCCTATCATTTCGACTACACCGTCTCCTCCATCACGCCGGTAGGCGCTGCCACCAGGCGCATGGTGTATTCGATACGTTTCACCTACCCAGAAGACGAGGCTCGAAAGGCAGCCGAGAATCAGGAACGGAGCCAGGCCGAGGCGCGCATGAGCGAAGGGGCGACCGATCGGCCACGCAACTTCGACTACTGGTTCTGCGGGAACGATTCGCTCAAGCCCGTGAGCGCCCATGACGACGGGGCGCAAACGCGTCTGCGTTTCCACGCGCGCTCCGACTTCCCGGCGATGTTCGTCCAGAACGACGACGGGTCCGAATCGCTGTTGAACTTCAACGTCGACGCGGACGAGGTAGTGATTCACCGCGTGGCGCACCGCATTGTGCTGCGGCGCGGCGCGCTGGTCGGTTGCGTGATCAACCGGTCCTTCGTCGGCGGCGGCGCGCGCGCCCCCACCAACACCAGCGCAACAGGTGTGCGGCGCATCACTGCAGGAGATGGGCCATGACCTGGATGAGCGAGCCCCGCCGAGCGTCCCGGACCGATCCCCAGGAGCATGGCGACGCGCCCGAGATCGACCCGGACACCGGAGAGATCCTGGCAGCGCAGCGAGCCGCGGCCCCGGGAGACGGGACGTTCCTGGCAGCCGAAGAGCGCCCGACGATCCAGGGCGAGCGCGCCATTCCATCGGTCAATCGCGAGCGCTCCATCCAGTCGCGCATCAGCGGGTTCCTGGCGCTGACAGCGATCATGCTGCTGGGCGCCGGATTCCTGTTCTGGTACTACAACACCCAGTATGCCAAGACCCAGGAAGCCGAAGAGGCTGCGAGAAAGGCGGCTGCTGCGCGCGCCGGCGGCGAGATGAAGGTTCCGCCGCTCGGCCGCATCGATCCGCCCAGAGCGATGCCGGAAGCAGCAGCGACCGCCGCCCCTCCCTCCCCGCCGCCACCGTCGGCGAACGGTACCAACACGGGACCGCCGCAGAAGACACCCGAGCAGATCGCACTGGAACGACAGCTGGGCGCCCCGGTGCTTCGGCGTGCCCAAGCCGCACAGGCGCACAGCGCCACGACGCCGCACGCGTTCGCGGATCCGGCGATGCTGCCTGCCGGCGGCGTGCCAAGCATGGCCCAGCTGATCGGTGCGCTGCAGCCGCCCCACGCCGGTTCGGCGGCACCCGGCGGCGGTCAGCTGGCCGCCAGCCTTCGGCCCACGCCGACCCCGGCGGTCGTCGCCCAGACCCTGCCGACACGGCGCATGCTTTTGCCCAAAGGCGCGTTCATCGACTGCACGCTGGAAACCGCCATCGATTCCACCTATGAGGGCATGGCCACCTGCATCGGCGCGAGCGACGTCTACGGGGCAGACGGCAAGGTCGTGCTGCTGGAGCGTGGCACCAAGTACGTCGGCGAACAGCGTGGAGCGCCGCGACAGGGACAGGGCCGCGTCTTCATCGTCTGGAACGAGGCGCGCACGCCGACCGGCGTCGTGGTCCAGCTGGCTTCTCCGGGCACCGACGAATTGGGACGCAGCGGCCTCCCCGGCTTCGTCGACACCCATTTCTGGGATCGCTTCGGTGCCGCAGTCCTGATCTCGGTGATCGACGGCACGATGCAGGCGATCGCCGCCCGGCAGCAAAACACCAACTCTGTCGGCAGCGGCGGTGGCGTGGTGATCGGCCCGCAGGGCAGCCGCGACGTCATCACGGAGGTCCTGCGCAGCACCGTGTCGATCCCGCCGACCGTGATCAAGAACCAGGGCGAGCGGATCCAGATCCTGGTCGCCCGCGATGTGGATTTCAGGAGCGTCTATGCGCTTCGAACCGAACCGGCCATCCCTTGATGGCGAGCCCGGCGCCGCCACAGGCGACCGGCAGCCGGCGCGGGCGCACGCGCGTGACGCAGCCTCCGCTGAGGCGCCATCGTCGCTCGCTCTCTTTCTCGGTCCGCTCGGCCACTTATTGGGTGATCCCGCGGTGACCGAGATCTGCATCAACGAGCCCGGTGCAGCCTTCGTGGAACGGCAGTCCGGCTGGACACGCGAGGCGTTGCCGTTCGCGAGCTTCGACTGGTGCATGTCCATCGCCAAGCTCGTGGCCAACTTCACGCGACAGCGCATCTCGGCCAACGAGCCGCTCCTGTCCGCCACGCTCCCTGGCGGCGAAAGAATCCAGATCGTGCTGCCGCCCGCGACCCTGGATCAGACCGTCTCGATCACAATCCGGCGCCCCTCGAACACGCTCTGGACCCTCGAAGAGCTGGGGAATTTGCACATCTTCGAGAACACGTGCAGTGCTCCCGCGACTCCGGCGCACCCATCTGAACTGGCGTCCCTTTCACCCGAAGACCGGGAGCTGACA
This sequence comes from Variovorax sp. VRV01, assembly GCF_014852545.1. Taxonomy (NCBI): domain Bacteria; kingdom Pseudomonadati; phylum Pseudomonadota; class Betaproteobacteria; order Burkholderiales; family Comamonadaceae; genus Variovorax; species Variovorax sp. VRV01. The sequence goes on along the minus strand of NZ_JACVBS010000016.1, from coordinate 26,931 downwards.
GATCTCCTCGCACGCCGGCAATTCGTGCCCTTCCTGCGACGCGCAGTCCGGTTTCGCAAGAACATCCTCCTGTCCGGCGCCACCGGCTCCGGCAAGACCACGGTTGGCAAGGCGCTGATCCTCGAGGTGCCGTCCGAGGACCGCCTGATCACCATCGAGGACGTGAAGGAACTGTCGCTGCGCAACCAGCCCAACCACGTGAGGCTCTTCTACTCGCAAGGCGCCCAGGGGCAGGCCGAGGTCACGCCCGGCCAACTGCTCGCCAGCGCCAAGCGACAACGCCCCGACCGGGTGTTCGTGTCCGAGCTCCGCACCGGCGAGGAGGTTTATGACTATCTGGTGTCCGTGAACACCGGCCACCCAGGCTCGATCACCAGCGTGCACGCCGACAGCGCGGAGATGGCCTTCGTGGCGCTGGCGCAGTTGATGAAGCGCAGTCAGGCGGGCCACGGCATGACCACGCGCGACGGCGTGGAATTGGCGCAGATGAGCGTGGACATCGTGGTGCAGTGCGCGCGGGAGCGCCGGGACGGCTTGCTGCGGCGCATCGTGCAGGAGATCTGGTATGACCCTGGCACCAAGATACGAAGGCTTGCCTAGCCCCTTCAGAATCGCGGTCGCGCTGCTGGTGGCGGCGCTGGTCGGCGTGTACGTCGCCGGCCAAGCGTTCCTGATCGCGATGAATCTGCCGCCACAGCGCGCCACGCTGCTGACCCTACACGAGTACTGGCAGGCCTATGGCAAGCGGCCGGACGTGCGCCGTGTCCTCATTGCGTCGCTGGCCGGCTCCCAGGGGCTGATGCTCGGTTTGGTCGGAATTGCCATGCTGCCTCGCCGCCGGCCGCTGCATGGCGATGCCCGATTCGCGAGCCGTCGCGAGATCGCGCGATCGGGCCTCCTAGACGAGCACGGCATCATCCTCGGGCGGCTCGGCAATCGCTACCTGGTGCTTCCCGGCCAGCAGGGCGTCGCACTCGAGGCGCCGCCGCGCAGCGGCAAGGGCATCGGCGTGGTCATCCCCAATCTGCTGAACTGGCCCGGCTCGGCCATCGTCAGCGACATCAAGGGCGAGAACTTCACGCGCACCGCCGGCTTCCGTGCGGCCCATGGGCAGCAGGTGCACCTGTTCGATCCCCTGTCCGAGAGCGAGCGCTCGGCACGCTGGAACCCGCTCGGCTACGTCTCCGAGACGCCCTACCGGTGTATCGACGATCTGCAGCGCATCGGCACGATGCTCTTTCCCGATCCACAGGCCGGCGATCCATTCTGGACCTCATCGGCCAGATCTCTGTTCCTGGGCATCTCCCTCTATCTCTTCGAGACCAAGGGTGCCATGCGCACCTTGGGCGAGGTCCTGCGCCAGGGCATGGCCAGCGATGCCGAGGGCTTTCAGAAGCACTGGAAGCGCGTGATCGATGCCTGCGAGCGCGCCGGGTACCCCTTGTCGCAGGAAGCGGTGCAGAGCCTCTACGATGTGATCGACCTGGCGCCGACCACGGCCTCCAGCATCCGCAAGACCTTCACCAGCCGCCTGGACCTGTGGCTCAATCCGATGATCGATTCGGCCACCTCGGCCAACGACTTCGACCTGAGGGAACTGCGCAAGCACCCGATCTCGATCTATGTGCAGATCAACCCCGACAACATCGCCCGGCTGCAGCCGCTGCTGAACCTGTTCTTCCAGCAGGCGATCGGTCTGCAAACACGAGAACTCCCCGAGAACAATCCGCAACTTCGCCACCAGGTGCTCCTGATGCTCGACGAGTTTCCGGCGCTAGGGCGCATCCCCGTCATCGCCGACTCCACAGCCTTCCTGCCCGGCTATAACGTGCGCACCGTGGTCATCGTCCAGTCCAATTCCCAGCTGATTGAGAAGTACGGCATCGAGGGCGCCAAGTCGATCCGAAAGATGCTTGCCGCACGCATCGTGTTCCCGCCCAAGGAGTACGAGGACGCCGAGGCCATCTCGCGCGAGCTGGGGACCTACACCGTCCGGCAGAAGAACGTCAGCCGCCCGATGTGGGGCGGGGCGAACAAGGAGCCGACCGTGAGCATCAGCGAGCAGCCGCGCCGTCTGTTGCTGCCCCAGGAGGTCAAGGAACTGGGACCGGACCGGATGATCCTGTTCTACGAAGGCCTGCGGCCGGTGCTTGCGCATCGGATCCTCTATTTTCGCGACAGGCTTTTTTCCTCGCGCGAACTGCCGCCACCACCGGTGCCGAAGCTGAACGTCGACAAGTCCGGCGGCGTCGCCGCAACCACGCCGGCGGCAACGCCCGATGACAAGAAAGACACGCCCGGCACGGGCCCCGGATCGATCTCCAACGCCACGCCTCAGGATGGTGGCGCCGCGCTGACAGCCAGGCAGGCCGGTACCGTGGCCGGCGATGTATTGAACGACGACTTGACGCTGGACGACTTCTCGTTCGACTTCGACGACGTGGAGATTCCCACCGAGAAGCTCAGCGACGAGGACATGAAGCGCCACGCCGATGCGTTCATGGCGCGAATCCTCGACTGATGCGACATCGAACCGGTTCGGACAGCCCCGGGCCGCCCTGCCTGACAACACACGTGATAGGAGCCGCAATGTCAACAGACCGTTCTTCCGGAAACCAAGCTCCGAACGGGACCGAGAGCACCGCCCCTTGGAATGGCGCGGGCTCCATCCAGGGAGATGCGCCTGCTGCGGGCCACGGTCATTCCCGGGTGCCCGATGCCATCGAGCGCCGCTACCTGCGCATCGACAATCGCTACTTCTTCCCGGACCGCACCCTCGCGTTCATCGACGACGGCCGCCGCCTCCGCGTGCGGACCGAGAACCGCGAGGTGCTGCACAGCGTCGTGGCGATCGCCGAAGCGCGCGGCTGGCGGATCATCGAACTCAAAGGCACCGAGACCTTCCGCCAGGGCATGTGGCACGAAGCCGCGCTGCGCGGCATCGAGGCCCGAGGCTACGAACCGACCTCGGCTGAGATCCTCCAGGTCCAGCGTGCGTTGAAGAAAAGAGCGTCGCCCTCGCACGAGAACGGACGGGGTCCGATACCTGCATCGCTGGACCGCGAAACAGCAACCGTGCACCAAGGCGCCGTACCCGCCGAAGCCCCCAGCAATTCCGGTCTTCATCCACCCGAAGAGCCGCAAGACCGCAGGTTCGAGCGCGGAGGACCAAGATCGCCTGTCAGGGGGATGCTCGTGGCAGCCGCCGCCGCACCCTATCAATTCGATCCGGCGCAGCGCATGTCCTTCTACGTGACGGTTCGCGCGGAGACCGGGGCTCGCACCATCTGGGGTACGGATCTCGAGCGGGCCCTCGCAGAGTCCGCTTCGCAACCGCGCGTCGGAGACCAGGTGGTGCTCACGCGGGGCGGCACCCGTCCGGTCAACCTCCGGGTGGCGGCCCGCAATGCGGAAGGTGAGCTGGTCGGCGAAAAGAAAATTGTCGCGCAGCGTGCGCGGTGGAGCATCGAGACATCCGATCACCTTCGCGCGATGGAACAACACGCCATGCGCATACGCACCGGGGAATTGCTGTCCGATGCGGCCCGGGGGCTGGACCCCGAACTGTCCACGGCGGCGGCGGATCTCAAGCTGGCCGAGCAGTACGCACAGCGCGTGACCCGCGATCCGTTCTCCCAGCAGCGCCTCGTAGCGCTGATTCGCGAGCGGATTGCCGAGGCGCTTCTGCAAGGCCGCACCATCCACCTTCCGGATCGACTCCCGCGCCCCGCACGCATGCATGCGCGCCAACGCACGGCCCGAAGCCGTGATGAGTTGAGCCACGAGCGCGTCTAGAAATCGTTGGAGGCCAGGGTTGAAGCTTGCAGCTCTTCGTCCAGCCTTGCGTGCGCGTTGTTCGCGCCCCTCTCCGGTCCTGCGCTGGTGCGGAACACCATCCGAGGCGCCTGCTCGACACTCCGGGCGCAGGGCCTATGCTTTCGGCACCCAGACGCGGCGAGGCTGTTCGGTCCTACTCCACCACCAGCTTTCCGGTCAAGGAACGGGTGCCGGTCCGCTCGAACGCGCCTCATGCCCTTGAACACGACAAGTTCATCGTGGCGGACGACATGGACGTGCAGGCCCGCCGCCCTCAACTGCGCGTCCTCGGCCTGCACAGCGCAACGCCGAGAGCTTGTTGGTTGTACGCAATGCGCCGATGCTCGCCGCTTCGCCGGCGTGGCGTAGCGCCAGCAGTGGATCGAAGGTATTGAACCGCCCCCGGCGTTCTGATGCAAAGGGAATCAACCGGTCTCGCCGCCATGTCCCGAAGGCTCCAGATACGGAACCGAGTGAAAACTCAGCCGCCGGTGAGCGCCTGGTCGATCTCGGACGGCTCGCTCGAAGCGCTCAAATGGGTCGGTCTGTTGCTCATGGCGGGCGATCACGTCAACAAGTACCTGATGCATGGGTCGAGCCCGACTCTCTACGCATGGGGTCGCATGGCGATGCCGCTCTTCGGATTCGTGCTCATGGTCAACCTGACACGCCCCGGAGCGCTCGAGACCGGCTTGCACCTGCGCGTCATGAAGCGACTGGCGATCTTTGCCCTGCTGGCGACACCCGCTTTCGTACATCTGGTCGGCTGGTGGCCGTTGAACATCCTTGCCACCCTTTTATTGGCAACGCTGATCGTCTGGCTGCTGGAGCGGGACGGCTGGGGCGCGCGCTGCACGGCCTTGATCGCCTTCCTCGTTGGTGGCGCCGTGGTGGAGTTCTGGTGGCCGGCGCTGCTCTGCTGCCTGGGCGCCTGGGCGTTCCTGCGCAGATCCACCTATCTGCGGATGCTGTTGTGGGCCTTGGCGACCGCTTCACTCGCTGCCATCAACGGCAACTTCGCTGCAGTGGCTGCCCTGCTCTTGATCTGGGGAGCTCGACAGGTCGAGATTTCGTTGCCGCGCAGTCGGTGGGTTTTCTACGCCTTCTATCCAATCCACCTCTCGCTGATCGTCCTGGTGTTGATCGTCACTGAAAATTGACGCGGCGGAATGCTCCGATGCCGATCCAATGCCGCGGCATGGGGTCGGTCTGCGTTCGAGTGCGCGTCGCGTTCACCGGGTGCGCTTTCCGGGCGGCAGAGCATTGTCGCGCTCTGGAGTTCGGCGTCTGACCTGCTCTCTCCAGCGGTCAGCCATTCGCTGCGCATCAGTCTGCACAGCCGGCATGCGCGCGACGAAGCGCTTCGCCTGTGCGGCCAGATTGGCCTCGCCCTGTCTTCGAAGCGTATCCGCCGTTGCGCGCCAATCTGCGACCACCTCCCGCCGGGTGTTTCGCATCTTCTCCTGTCCGCCATCCACGGCGCCTCGTCCCGACCTCAGCGCCTGGAGCAGGCTCTCCAGCTTGGCGCGCATGAAGGTCGAGGTCTTCGGCGGTCGATGCCCGGTCCGGTCGCTGGGCGACAGTTGGCCGAACGCCCGAAGCGCGCGCAGCCGGTGATGAATTGCATCCCTGTACGGCTTGCGGGTCTGCCCTCGCACCTGGCGCGGTGTGGCATTGGCCGCCACGCCCTGCTCCCGCATCAGCGCGGCAAACTGCTCGCGCCACTGGCGCAGCGTGTCCTTGCGGATGTAGAGGCGCTTGCCAGGCTCGAACTCGTGCTCGCACTTGACCACCAGATGCACATGCGGGTGCGGCTGATCGGTGTGCAGCACCATGGCGTAGCGATGCTGCAGCGCGAAGTTCTCGCGCGCAAAGATGCGGGCGGCAGCCCGTACCTTGTCCGGCGGCGTGCCGGCGGGCATGGACAGGACGATGTTGTGCACCAGCTTCGCACGGGTGTCTTTCTGCCCCAGCGCGGGTCTCGGCTTGTACTGGCTTCTGCAAAGCGCCAGCTGCCAGTCGGCCGTGATCTCCCTGGCGGCACCCCGGCCCTGCGGCGCCAGTCCCTCGTCGGTGTCCAGCTGCAGCTTGCCGTGCCGGCCGATGTAGCGCAGATGGGCCTCGACGCCGCCGACGTCCCGTCCGCCGCCGGAGACCTTCACCATCACCTCGGGCGTGCGCCCCACCGTGCGCTGGATCTGGGCGATCTGGCCGGCACCGAGGCGCAGCGTGCCGCCCGGCCCGCGCCGACCGTAGCTCACGATGTCCAGGGTCAGGTCGCGCGGCGCATCGGCCGCGCCGCGGCCGCTTCGGCCGATGCGCGCCCTCTGTTCAGGCACGGGCACTCCCGGCGCCGGTCTCCCAGCTGACCAGGTTGCGGCGCACGATGGCGGCCGCGGCTTCGCGTGCCTCCTCGACTTCCTGCCGGACCCGCGCGATCGCTTCGCCGAGGTCCGGTGCCACCGGATGGGCCAGAGTGTTCGGCATGCCGAACATTCGAAGCTGCCGTCCCAGCGCGGCCAGTTGGGCATTGGTCACTTTGATCTGGTCCAGTTCGTTCGGCGGCAGCACGGCCGCGTCACGGACATGGTTGTGGATCAGCAGGGCGAGGTAGCTGGCTGTCTTCATTCCACGGGATTGGGCCCGCTCTGCCGCCAGCACGCGATCGCCATTGCGAAGCCGCAGCGTGATGCGGTCCGCCAGGCCAACGCTGTTTTCCGTCTCGCGTAGGGATCGCTGACCACCCGAGCCCAGCGAGATGTCGCCGTGGGTCTTGAGCACCTCGTCGACCATCTTCGCGAGCAGAGTCGACGCACTGAGGTGATGACGCGCCGCCAGCGCGACGAAATGCGCCCTCGTCTCGGGCGGCACCCGGGTGGCTATCACGCGGCTGGTTCGAGAGGTCTTGGTCATTGCAACGCCGTGGCGGTAAACAATGTCTGACGGCAGTCTATCCTGCCCTCATAGCCGCACAAGGGCTTTGCCCTCGGAATTCCAGCGTCGAGCTCACCTCGCCGTTTTCGCGGCTCCGATGTGTTGCCGTCGATCAACCGCTCGAAGACCACCATCCATGTTCGGCATGCCGAACATTGCGGAGGTGGACGGAACGATCCCGCCCTCGAAGCCGTACAAAGACTCTGCCCCCCGAAGCTTCTACGTCGTCCCGCCACCGCTGCATCCAGGCTACCGGGACCGAAAATTCATTCCGCTCGCAGAGCACGTCCACAAGGCCGCTGCATGAATTTCCTCACGGCTCCATCAAGCGGATGACCTCCGCTGTTGCGAGCGTTCGAGACTTTCTCGGTGTTCGGCATGCCGAACACCGAGAAAAAGCGATGGGCGGAGAAGTGAATTCGGCACGCAGCGAATTCGGGGGGCCCATCGAATGGGCACCCGCGTCGCCCCGCTGCGCGGCAGGGCCGCCAAGAACAGCCTACTCTCGCAGCGTGAACACCACTGACAAGTAAGAGACCGGCTGGGTCTGAATGGCCTCGATCCCATGCAGTGCGGTCGCATCGAACAGCAGCGAGTCCCCTGCCCTCACCTCCGCAGTCCTGCCGCCGTAACGGTAGCTGACCTCCCCGGACAGGAAGTACAGGAACTTGAGGCCCGGGTGCTGGAAGGTCACGTAGAGATCGGCACCGGGCAACAACGTGACCAGGTAGTCTGCCACGGCGCCGATCCGATCGACCACGACGCCCTGCCCCACGCGCACGTGGCAGAAGGCCGTGCGCCGAGCCTGATCACTGAAGAAACGTGAGGCCGGCACTCCAAGGCCATTCGCGAGGCGCTCCAGCGTTTCCACCGAAGGCGAGACCAGACCGCGCTCGATGCGTGACAGCATCGAGGCAGAAATCCCCGAGGTCTTGGCCAGTTCGCCGCCAGACACCTCGGCCGCCATGCGCAGCGCCCTCACTTGCGCGCCGATACGTGCGGCGGACATGCTACGCCATGACGTGACCATCCGTCGCACATGAAGTCTTGCGTCGTCGATTTGGAGAACGCATCCGCATGCTGCGGATCGCTATCGGCATGAGCCAAGAGGCCCGCGCCGATCGATGCGGTTTCGCGCGCACCTACATGAGCAGGGTGGAGACGGGTGGAGCAAACCCGTGGCTTGATGTACTACAGACCTTCGCAACTGCACTAGGAATGCCGTTGAGCGAATTGTTTGCTGGCATATAGCCAGTCACGCGGGCGTATTCGCTGCGCATCGCTAAGGATTTTCCATTCTGGGCATTCCGGGGCATTGTGACTGGTGATTCCGGAGTCTGCGGCACGCGGACGATCTTCGCTGCGATCGATTCGATCGCCGCCCACAACGATGGCTACTCTCCCCGGTGCTCCTGCACCATTCCCACCGCGCGCTCACGCACCTCGGGTGAGAACTTGTTTGACTTCTTCATGGCTCAATCCTCTCAGAGTGTTGAGCCTTCACAAATCCGGGGCGATTCACGGCCGATGGCGGCTAACCGCGCTTACGCGAAATCTCGCCCCAGTACTCGTGGTCCCCATAGTCCAGGTTGTCCGCAAGGTACTGGAGTTGAGCAATCGCAGGTGCGAAATCGGTACGCCACTGTTCTCTTTGGACGGATAAAAGATCAGGCGCCTCTTCCACAATCCGCCGCAGCCGGCTCGGAAACTCGTGAAGCTCCCAGGAGCCAAGCCCTTTCAGCGCGCCAAGTTGAAACTCTCGGAGAGCTTGGCTGCGACGCACAAGGTCTGCACAGTCATCTCCTTGGAACTTGGCTGCGTCTTCTCCCATCTGTCGAATACGACTTTCGAACGTGCTCTGCATGTCCCGAAGTTTCGTAGAGAACATGTCAATGGCTGCGTATCGGGCCCAGAATTCGAGTGCCGTGCGAACGGTCTCTGGTTTACTTGACGCGTCCGCAAATAGCTTCTTCACGTCTCGCGAAACCTTATAGGAGTTGTCCATGCTGGTAGCGCTGCCGTGCCGGCCGCCAGCACTGACCATCCGCAGGAGATTTGTTCCGGTGAATTCCGCGAGATCCCGCAATTGCGCGAGAGCATGTTCCGCTTTGTCAACTTGGAACTTCAGTTCTTTGGTCTTGGCCTCCATGCCAAGGCCTTTCAGCGACTCGAAGCGGTGGATTGTCGCAGCGAACAGGAGCACCAAGCCTCCTCCGAGCCCCGTAGCGGCCAGTCCGGCATTTCCTTCCCAGACGTACCAGATGCCAAGTGCCGCCGCTGCCAAGCCTGCCAGAGTAAATGTGCCGTCCACGACGATGGTCTGAATGGTGCGAGCCGCTTTTTCGTCCATCTCTCTCTCCTTTTCCCAGAGCGTATCTCATGGCTTTGATAGCCGAAGCCGGCTCACCAATCGGTTGTCTGCCATGATCTCAGCAATGTGCTTTGCTGTCGGCTCAACCCAGTAGGTTCGGCCTATCTTCAATGGCGCCGGCACAATCTGCCCGCTACGCGCCCAAGCCCTGAGCGTGTTTCGGTCGGCGCAGGATCGAACTGCTGGGCAGCCCACGCAGGTAATGTAATTTTGCGAGACATTCCAAGGGCGCCTTGATCGAGATCATCGGGCCGATCCTGCCGCATGAGCTTTCGAAGGCAAGGCGCGTCCACGTGCGACTCAGCTTGAAATCCTGGCAGCGGTGCGAAGCCTTGGGGCACGTGGTTGCCGAACGCTTGGCCGCTCGACAATCCAGCCGTTTGCCGGCTACTGTAGGGCGCACATCACTCGCAGTCAGTCGTCACGACACAGCCGTGGGCAACCTTCTCACAGGTCCGGTGAGCGATGGAGGGTGATTGCCTCCGAGTGCAGAGCCAAAGTGACGGGGGGTGCCACCGAATTGCTAGTTGCCATGGCAACTAGCAATCAGGCGCACAGCCAAAGAGGTGTGAGTTTTCTGGGTTGTTACCAGAATCGCTAGCAGCTATTAGCCACTTGGGCGAGAACCGCAGGAATTCCGACCGGCCCGAGGCGACCGCGGCTGCAGATGCCGGCGGATCAACGGTCAAGCGCAAATTCTGCGAGCGGCGCATCCCGCAGTGGCCAAGCCCCAGCAGCGCACTCCTGCTACGAAGGAACACTTCCCCAGATAGTGGATTGAAGAGGGAAAAAGCCGGCGACCCCTATCGCTCGGCTCGATGGCGCTACGCCAACTGCGTGAGCTTCCAGGTAACCGCCTTGTTGTTATGCGGTGGCATCACATTTCCTTTGGCAATAGGGGCCGTGGTCGATGGCGAGTCCATCGATTGCCAAATTCCGCTCTCCGGGCAATGTTCGCCGGTCTTGGCCGTGGTTCCAACTCCTGCCATAAGCATCTCCTCTTGGTGGCGCAGCCAGATTGACTGCAGGCGCAGTTTGAGGCGCTTGACCAATCCAATGTACATGCGATGCCATGAAGTCCGGGAATGTCCCCATACAAAAATCGTTTGTTAGCGTGGAGTGAGAACTATCGAGGTCGCATGTTTATGGTAGTTGACAGGGAGGCGTGCTTCGGCACAGAGGATTCATGCGACGCGCAGCAGCGTCCGGTTAATTCCCGCCCTCATAACCGCACAAGGACTTTGCCCTCGGAGTTTCGACGTCGTCCTGCGACCGTCGCCTCCAGGCTGCCGGCAGCGAGACATCCATCCCGCTCGCACAGCGGGCCCACGGCCGCTGCATGAATTTCCTCACGGCTCCATCAAGCGGAAGACATCCGCTGTCGATACCCGTTCGAGGCTTTCTCGGTGTTCGGCATGCCGAACACCGAGAAATAGAGCCGGACAGAGAGGTGAATTCGGCACGCAGCGAATTCGGGGGGCCATCGAATGGGCTGCGCGGCAGGGCCGCCAAGAACAGCCTACTCTCGCAGTGTGAACACCACTGACAGGTAAGAGACCGGCTGGGTCTGAATGGCCTCGATCCCATGCAGTGCGGTCGCGTCGAACAGCAGCGAGTCCCCTGCCCTCACCTCCACAGTCCTGCCGCCGTAACGGTAGCTGACCTCCCCAGACAGGAAGTACAGGAACTTGAGGCCCGGATGCTGGAAGGTCACATAGGGATCGGCGCCGGGCAGCAACGTGACCAGATAGGGCTCCACGAACAGGTTGCCCGACAGCAGATGGCCCAACAGCTCGTAGCGGTAGTCCGCCACGGCGCCGATGCGATCGACCAAGACACCGTGTCCTGCACGCACATGGCAGAAGTCAGTGCGCCGCGCCTGATCACTGAAGAAGCGCGAGGTCGGCACATGCAGCCCCTGAGCGAGTCGCTCTAAGGTCTCCACCGATGGCGAGACCAATCCGCGCTCGATGCGAGAAAGCATCGAGGCAGAAATCCCCGAGGTCTTGGCCAGTTCGCCGCCAGACACCTCGGCCGCCATGCGCAATGCCCTCACCTGCGCCCCAATGCGCGTCGCCGACGGGCTGCGCGCCGCATGCGTCGATCGGCGCGCGCCTTTGCGGGCAATGCGGACGTGGGGATTCGTACTGGTCGCGCGGTTGGCAACGGTGACGCTTGATAGATAGCCATGACCGGTTTTTCTATGCAGTGTATATGCCGTCGATTCTAGGGCTGCAAAGAAAGATCGTCAGCATGTATGCCCATTGCCGCCAAGAGATCGAACCTGCAGGCTCCAACGCACAGAGAGCCCATTTCGATCGCACTCGGCAAGCGTCTCAAAGAACTTCGGATAAAAGCAGATAGATCTCAGACCGAACTCGCCTTCGACTGCGAACTTGATCGGACCTACATATCGCTCATCGAGCGAGGACTAGCGAATCCATCGCTGTGGACTCTTGGCACGCTGGCATTCGCCTTAAGAACGACAGTCCCGGATCTATTGCAAGGCAATACGTATGTCGTTGAGCCGTCCATGGGTGAACAAAGCAGAAAGCGTCGAGTGAATCAGGCCTCCCACGAGCCAAAACTCGCCATCGGCAGCAGGCGTTCGCAGCTGCGTTGACGGTTCTCTCGATGGGCAAGTTGGCGATCGATTGGGCGACGCGTATCAAAACCATCCTTTGAGGTATGCCTGGCTTTAATCGCACGTGCATTGCGGTGGGCGTTGGTCCGCACCTCATAGACCAGCCGATAGCTCGCGTGCGGGATCAGCTCGCGGGTGCCCGGAATCTGTCCTGTCCGTCCTAGCAGGGATGCTCGGCCAACCGGCCGACGGCTGCCGAGAAAGTCTCATCCATGCGGATGGCGGCAAGCGGGTTGTCCTGAGCAATGAAGTCGACGATGTAGGCGCGGTCTTGCTCGGCGGACAGGTCACAGGACCCTCATGCGTCGCCGCCGCCGGCTTTGGCCCGCAGTGCAGCGCGACGGGCAGCAAAGCGAGCCTCGACGCCGGCATCACCGGCGTATTGACCGGATGCGATCTGCGCACGCGCCGTGTCGACCTTGGCACGCAGGAAGGTGTCGCATTCACGGGCGTGCCGTTGACGCTCGATGAACTCACGCATCAATTCGCGCACCACCTGCGACGCCGGGCGGTGGCTGGCCTCGGCCTCGGCCATGAAGGCGTCGCGCAACTCTGGTTCCGGCTTCATGGTGACCATGGCTTCTTTGGACATGACCGGCTCCAGGAACATTGATACCAACGAAGTATCTACAACATCAATACCCTTTTGCCACACTGCCGCCGCTGATACGAGCTCGCCGGTGGCGGTGCGGTGGCGAGGCGCAAATCGATGGGCTCACCGCAAAGCGGCCGCTCCATACCCCCGAGCGCGCCGCCAGACACGCTCGCGGGCACCGACTCGAATTGCCCGCGATGCAATGTGCGCTTCCCCCGGCACGCTGGCCCCTCTGCGCCCGAAGGGTGATCCTTCGAATGGGCAATTGCTTCCGATGCAAGCATTGCGCACACTCCGAAGCTCCTCGACGATTCGCGCATCACAACGATTCGTCTCGGAGACAATGTCCATGCGCTTCCACGCTTCGCTTCCCGGCTTGCTTCGCCGGCCCCTCTGTCTGGCGCTCTTCTCATGCCTCTGGATGGCTGCGGCCAACGCCCAGGGCAGCTACCGCATCGCGACCGAAGGCTCGTACCCGCCCTGGAGCTTCAAGGACTCGCAGGGAATGCTCCAGGGCTGGGACGTCGACATCGCACGAGCACTGTGCGAGAAGATGAAGGCCAAGTGCGAGATCGTCGCGCAGGACTGGGATGGCATCATCCCGGGCCTTGTCGCCCGCAAGTACGACATGATCGTCGCGAGCATGGCGATCACGCCGCAGCGCCGCGAGCGCGTGGCCTTCTCGGCCAAGTACAAGGACACCATCTCGCGCTTTGTCGCCCGCAGGGGAACGCCGCCGAACGTCGACCCCGCGGCGCTCAAGGGCAAGACCATCGGTGTCCAGCGCGGCTCGGTCCAGGCAGCCTACCTCGCGCAGAACTACAGGGACGCCGACCTCAAGTTCTACGACACGCCGCAGGCCGCCGAACTCGACCTCGTTGCCGGCCGCGTCGAGTACATCCTCGGCAACATGGTCACCTACCACGTCGGTTTCCTGAAGACGCCCGAGGCCAAGGACTTCGCGTTCGTCGGCCCGGAACTCAAGGGCGGCATCCTCGGCGAAGGCAACGGCATCGCTGTGCGCAAGGACGATGGGCAGACCCTGGCGAGGATCAACGCCGCCCTTGAAGCGATCCGGGCCGACGGCACCTACGACCGCATCACGGCGAAGTACTTCCCGTTCAAGCTGATGTAGGCGCAGCGACCCCTGATGAACATCCTCCATGGTTTTGGCGGCCAGTTGCTCCTGGGCGCGCTCGCGACGCTGCAGCTCGCGGCCGCCGCGCTGGTGCTCGGCACGCTGCTCGGCGCAGCCGTCTGCGGCCTGCAGCTCTCCAGCCACCGCGTTCTGCGGGCCGCCGGCGACGGCTATGCCGCAGTGGTCCGGGGCATTCCCGACCTGCTGATCGTCTTCGCCGTTTTCTTTGGCGGCTCGCTCACGCTGGCCGCGCTCACCGGCCGCTATGTCGAGATCGACACCTTTCTCGCCGGTGTGGCCGCGCTGGCGCTCTCGTTCGGCGCCTACGCTGCCGAGATCGCGCGGGGCGCACTGATGTCGGTCCCGAAAACCCAGCGCGAGGCCGCGAGGACGCTCGGACTGTCGCGCGCCCAGGCGCTGTGGACCGTCGTGCTGCCGCAGGCGGCCCGCTTCGCGCTCGCCCCGTTCGGCAACCAGTCGATCGTTCTGCTCAAGCAGACGTCGATCGTCTCCATCGTCGGGTGCGACGAACTCATGCGCAAGGCCGCAGAGGCGTCCGGCGCGACGCGTGAGCCGTTCACGATGTATCTCGCCGCCGCCTGCATCTATCTTGCGCTGACCGGCTTCGCCACGCTGTGCCTCGAGTGGGCGGAGCGCCGTGCCGCGCGCCCGTTGGCCGCCTGACCCCATGTTCGACATCACCCTTCTGTGGTCCGTGCTGCCCGCACTGCTCGAGGGCGCCTGGCTCACACTCAAGCTCACGGCCTCGGTCATCCTCCTGGGCACGACCTTGTCGATCCCCGTCGCCCTCGGCAGGAACGCGCGGACCGCCGGTCTGCGCGCGGCGGCCCATGCCTACGTGCTCTTCTTTCGCGGGACCCCCGCGCTGGTCCAGCTGTTCCTGCTCTACTACGGGGCGGGCCAGTTCGACGTGATCCGGCATTCCGTGCTGTGGCCCGTGCTGCGCGATCCCTACTGGTGCGTGGTGATCGCCCTGGGACTGAACTCGGCCGCCTACTCGGGCAAGACACTGGGCGCCGCACTGGCCGCGATCCCGCGGGGGACGCGCGAGGCCGCCCGCGTCCTCGGGCTCGGCCGCGTCCAGGCCTTTGGCCTGATCGACCTGCCGCTCGCGGTGCGCACGGCGCTGCCGGCCTTCGGCAACGAGATCATCCTGACCTGCAAGGCGACTTCGCTCGCCAGCACCGTCACCCTGCTCGAGCTCACGGGCAGCGCCCGCCTGCTCACCGCCGAGACCTACGCGCCTTACGAGATCTTTCTCGGCGCAGGCCTCGTCTATCTCGCCATCAACTACGTCCTGCTGCGCGGCGTCCGCGCGCTCGAGGTCTCGTTGAATCGTCCACACTGAACCAAGCAACCGCATGAGATTCCTCACCCTGGGCCCGGCAGGCAGCAACCACGAATTCGTGACCCGCCGCTACCTCGACTTTCACGGCCTTCGCGACACCGCGATCCTGGACCTGGTCTCCGATTTCGAGCGCGGCGCCGATGCCGTGCTTCGGGGCGAGGCCGATTTCATGATCCAGTGCGCGGTGCATCCCGCCGCGGTGTCGACGGTCGCGAAATGCTTCGTCGGCCTCCACCTGATCGACACCTTCATCTCGCCGAGCCAGGACCTGGCCATCCTCCAGCGCCACGACGCCGCGCAACCCACGTCCCTCGCGGTCATGCGCCCGACCCTGCCGTACATCGACCGCCGCCAGTGGCCGCAGATCGAATTCGTGGAGACCGTCGCCGAGGTCACCCAGGGCGTGCGAGACGGGAAGTACGCGGTCGGCCTCGGCTATGCCTCTGCCGCGGAAAAACACCCCGAACTCCTGCATGTGAGGCAGTTCATCGGCACGGTCGACGATGCCTGGATGGTCTATGGGCGCACCCGCGTGAGCATGGGACGACTGAGCGCCTGGCGCGAGAGCCCGGCCGCTGATCTCTTTCGGCAGGTGGCTTGAGCATGGACATGGCCACCTCCTCTGTCGCCACGATGGTCTCGGTCGCAGGACTGACCAAGCATTTCGGGCCCCACCAGGTGCTCGGCGACGTCGATCTGAGCGTCGCAGCCGGTGAGCGCGTGGTCGTGTGCGGCCCCTCGGGTTCGGGCAAGTCGACGCTCGCGCGGTGCATCAGCGGACTCGAGAGCTACGGAAGCGGCACCGTGTCGGTCAACGGCGTCGCGGTCTCGCCGCGCATGCGCCACGCCGACCTGGTACGGGCCAACATCGGCATGGTGTTCCAGCAGTTCAACCTGTTTCCGCACCTCACCGTTCTCGAGAACTGCACCTTGGCACAGCGATGGGTCCGGCGCCGCTCCCGGCAGGAGGCCCGGCAGACCGCACTCGCGTACCTCGACAAGGTCCGGCTCGCCGAGAAGGCGTCAGCCTATCCGGCTCAGCTCTCAGGCGGACAGCAGCAGCGCGTCGCCATCGCGCGGGCACTCTGCCTGAATCCTTCCGTCATGCTGTTCGATGAGGCCACGTCTGCACTCGATCCGGAGATGGTCAAGGAAGTGCTCGAAACCATGATCCTTCTGGCGCGGGACGGCATGACGATGATCTGCATCACCCACGAGATGGGCTTCGCGCGGGCGGTCGCCGACAAGGTCGCGTTCATGGACGGCGGGCGCATCGTGCTGGCCGCGCCGCCCGGCGAGTTCTTCGGCAACTGCGCGGACCCGCGGATCCAGCGATTCCTCAGCAAGGTCTTCTGACCCGAGGGCCTTGCTCGAAGTTCGTGCGCTCACTCGGCGCAGACGCGGGCCAGGCCGCGGTCCAGCCCGATGGCGAACAGCGGCGACAGCCCATGCGAGTCGACGTGCCGCGCGGTCGCATGCGTCAACCGCTCGCGGCAATCCGGCCGCTCGCGCAGCGACCGGGTCGCGACGAGTTCGTCGATGAACCGGGGGCGGAGCCGATCGAGCGCCGGACGGAGCTCGTTCCTCAGGTCTGCGCGAGGTTCCGCCGGCGCTCCTCCCTCCCGCCGCCAGCGGGCCATGAGCGCGAACTGGACGAGTTTGCTCGCTTCGATCTGGTCGGTGAAGAACGCGGTCACCAGGTCTCCTGGCAAACCGCGCGCGCCCGCCTCTTGCGCAGCCGCCGCAACGACTTCCTGCTCGCGCGGATCGCCCGGCGGATCCGCGACCGGCTGGCGGCTGTCCCATTTGGTCAGCGCCACTTGCCGGGACAGATCGAGCCGCGCCGCGCTCAGGGCCACGAGGGTCGAGAAGCCCTCGGACCGATCGGGCCCGGTGGCATCCGAAGCACAGGCGAGTGTGGTCAGCGTGACGGCCATCGCGCCGGCCGCTCGGAAACAACGAATCAGAACGCGCATGTGCATCGGGAACCTCCGGAAGTCCAGCGATGCGATCCGGGCTGCCCGCCACCGGACCGACCGGAGGCAAAGGCTAGTGCGGGGACGATCGCACGTCGCCTGTCAACATGCACAGTTGCGCACCGCCGGGCGCGCGCAACCGTGCCGCCGCTCCGGCAAGCCTGCGCACCCATGAAGCGACATGCGCCGGACCCACCGGCAACCCGCCTGCAGTCTTGGCTTCTTGCGGCTGACCGCGCGCGTTGCGCGCTCGAAATCAAGGGAGGACTTGATCGGCCTTCACGACATGGCGAAGCACGTCGACTGGATCACCGTGGACCGGAGGATTGGCCTGCAGCTTGATTTCACAGCCACCGTGTGCAAGGCACTCGCGCGCGCCAACGTGGCAGATTCAGCGGACGAACCGATCACGAAGATCGACAGTGACGGGTGGCAAGCCTTGCTTCAAGGGGACACGGCTGCCCATCGAGCCCGTTCTGTCCTCTCTCGAAAAGGGAATCCCGGAAGATCACGGGCTGGATGAGTATTCGCTCACGCGCGAGCAGCTGACCGTCGCGCAAGTTCAGGCGGCGATTTCATGGGGGCGGCGCACGCACGGGCCCGATGTGTGGCGCGTGTGGCGCGGCCGGCGCGACGTTCCGGCATCGATGCAGGCGTTGAATCAAGACTGGTCGATACGGCGCGTGGTCAGCACCCCCTCTGTTTCACCCCGACCCTGGTGCGCCGCCGGCCCTCATCCCTTTCCGTTCCGCCTGCCGCGCGACCGTTCGAGGTCGGCGTGCGGAACGCAAGCGTTGCGGATCCGCCATGTCGATCCGCTGAACGCCGGATCGGGCCACGCGGAATTCGCGCCGGCACGGGCTCCTGGTGCGGCCCGGCCTGGCTGCGAGGCCGGCGTGCGACATCGCCACGCGCCGCCTTCACCCCACCTCGATGCGTCGGCCCCTCACCGCTGCGCGATAGATCCGGACCCGCCAAGCGCAGGCATTTCCCGCGCCAAGATGTACGCGAACGCCTCCTCCGCAAGGCGCGCCGCCGTGAAAATCGCCGTGCGGTCGGCCCGCAGCACCTTCAGCCAGGCGTCGATGTAGGCCGCATGCCCCTCGACCGTGGCATCGACCAGCCCGCAGTGTCCCAGGAGGAACGCGCTGCCGAGCTCCGCCACCAGTTCCTCGAACGCATAGGCCGCATCGCCGAAACGCCGCCCGAAGCTGCGGTTCAGCCGCTCGGGATGCCCGGTCCAGTGCACCATCTCGTGCAGCGCCGTCGCGCACAGCGCCTCGGCGCTCGTGAACTGCCGCGGCCACGGCAGACGGATCTCATCGAGCGTCGGCAGGTATGTCGCCCGGTCGAACCCGTGCCGGATCGTCGCATTGCAGCCCCCGAGCAGCCGCATCGCCTGCTCCACGGGACCCCGCGAGGCCGCCGGCGAGGCGATGCCCAGGTCCACGACCTCGAGCGGCAGCCCGTCGATCTGCGCCAGGTTGAAGAGCCAGAACGGCCGGCACAGCAGAACCCCGGCGCGTGCACCGGAACGGGCCGTCAGGGCCTCCTCGTCCACGCCGCCTTCCGCGAGGACATCGTCGGTATCGTCAAGGCGCGCCCGTGCCCTGCGCTCGAAGTGCGCGCACAGCACGCCCCGCTCACCCTGGCGGACCCGGGCGCCGAGGCTCTGCGCCTGCCTGTAGGTCAGCCACACATGGGACGCGTAGCCCGCCTCGATCGCCGCCTCCCAAAGCAGCAGCACATTCGCGCCGCGGTAGGGTGCCCCGGACTTGCCGTTGCGAGGCACCCCGCGCGCCGCCGCCCGCGTCCAGCGTTCGCGGAACACGCTGCCGCCCTTCTCCAGCATCGCGATGATCCGGTCCGTCACCATCTGCCGCACGTCCATGCGGTCCCGCCCCCGCACAGCAGCGCCCGCAGATTCGGCAACCCCCTCACCTGCTTTGGGTGAGTCCTCGGGGGGTCCGGGGGGAACGCCCGTGGCTGTTTGCGTCCCCGCGTGATGCGGGGTGGCGCTGGAAGTTGGATTCGCGTGCATGGCTTGGCCTTTCTGCGGCATGTGCCGCGGTGGTTGAACATCTGCTTTCGGAGCCGCCTCGACGCATGAACAGCGCGCGAAAAGGGCCGATGTCCAGGGACCGCCCGCAAGCCGCAGCCAAGTGCAGCGAGGACCGGGTGAGGACGGTGGCAAAGCCCGCAGCCCTGGACAGCGGCCCGTGCGCGCTATGCGTCGGTCAAGAGGTGGCTTCGAACGCAGAGGCCACGCGGACAAGCCGCAGGCGCCCGCCCGCGCCGCCCAAGGCGGTATGCCATCGAGGCCGCTGCGAAGCGCACGCCTCCAGCCCTGTCGGGAACCGCCGAACGCCGAGGCGAGCGGCCTGCCCAGTGACTGCCGTGCATGCACGGCCACTTGGCGCCCGCGCCGGTCCCCTGGTCGGCCGTTCCTTCTCCGACCATCGCGCGCCTCGGCGCCCAGGCGTCACCGCCGTCCGCGCACCGCACGCGGGCCAGGCACAGGCAAGATGCGCCGAGCGGCGCAACGGTCGCGCCCCTCGAAGACTGGCGCAATTCGGCCGTCGAGCCCACTGGTCGAAATCAGAGTCGACAGCAGCCTCGGACTTCGTACTTGGTCTCCAGATGCTGCGTTGGCCAACACGATGCTGGATGCGGCCATCGAGACGGTCGCCGACGGCGAGGCCCGGCCCATCGTTCACTCAGATCGCGGTGCCCACTATCGCTGGTCGGGCTGGCTGTGGCGTATCGGAGAAGCGAAGCTCATCCGTTCGATGTCCCGCAAGGGGTGCTCGCCTGACAGCGCCGCATGTGAAGGATTCTTCGGACGGCTGAGAACGAAAATGTTTTACCCCCGGGACTGGAAGGCGACGACCATTGAGCAGTTCATCGAGGTAGTTGATGCCTACATCCGTTGGTACAGCGAGAAGCGGATCAGAATCTCCCTTGGCTCTCGCAGCCCCATCGAATACCGACAAGATCTCGGACTCGCGACATAAAACCAGTCCCGGTTTTTGTCCGCGCCCCCTCAACAGTTTTCCGATGCGTCGGGTCGCACGTACTTGAGTTCGCTCGAGCGCGGCCTGAAGAGTCCGACCCCCAGCAAGGTGAGCGAACTGTGCGAGGTGATGGACGTGCATCCACTCGCTTTGCTGACGCTCGCTCACACCGCCAACGACAGGGGTGCCCGATGGAGCCTGGTCGCGCGCACGACGTGGCTTTGGTGCTCAAGGCATCAGTGGACGCTTATGCGTATCCCGTAGCGCTGGGAAGACGCTGGTTCGAAGCGGCGGCGGATAACCGAAACCGTGCGCGGTGCGCTGAGCACGTGCCTGGAACCCACGAACGCAAGGCAATCTCCGTCGCGCGAGCGCGCATCCGCATCGCGGCGCCGGCTGCCGGCCTTGGTTTTCGGCGGTTGCCTACTTCGGTTCAACGGCCGGATGCTTCGACCTGGTGCCCTTTGCCTTCGGATCCGGGCTTGTACGACTATGCTCGGACCCGCCCGCGGGCGCAGGCTTTGGATTGCCTGCCGAAGCTGCAGATCCCTCAGAGCCGCTCGCCGACGGGCTCTGCTGGCGCGCAGCCTCTGGGGTGTCGCCGTTGGGGCTGTCAAGCGACATCAGGAGCTGCCCCCCTGCCGGACAGCAACCGGTCGCGCGAGAAGAACCCGAATTCGACATGCCGAGGCTGAAGCAGTCGTTGACTGCAGCGCAGCATGTTCGTCATACATCAATCACCCTTCTTCTTCGCGAACCCAAGCACCTTCATCGGCCCGGTGAGCGTCTGCTTGGCCTTCCAGTAGCCCTCCCAGGGGTCCTCGGTCTGGAATGACAGATGTTCGCGCGCAGTGGCGATGGTCCATTGCGCACCGCTTTTCAGCGTGGCAAGGTCGTCCCAGCTGACAGGCACGGACACGCCGAGGCCCGGCCGGGCACGCGCGGAGAACGCGGCCGCGGTGGTCGCACCGTGCCCGTTGCGCAGGTAGTCGACGAACAGTTTGCCGACCCGGTTGGCCGGCCCGCTCTTCGCGACGAACCGTGAAGGGATCGCTCGCGCGAGGTGCTGCACGACCGCCTGCGAGAACGCCTTGACCGTGTCGTAGTCGAGCCTTGGCGCCAACGGGACGACGACATGGAGTCCCTTGCCGCCGCTCGTCTTCAACCAGGACGCCAGGCCCAGCTCCGAGAGCAGCGTGCGCACGAGCGTGGCGGCCTCCTGCACATGCGCCCAGGTCGTGCCTTCGCCCGGGTCGAGGTCGAAGATCATCCGGTCCGGCTTGTCGATGTTCTTCGCGAGCGAGTTCCATGTGTGGAACTCGATGACGTTCATCTGCGCCGCATTCGCCAAGGCCTGGGCCGTGCCCACCTCGAGCAGCCCCGCGTGCCCGGGCCACAGCTTCTCGTCGAGCGCCCTGACGCCGGGGATGCTCAGCTTGTCGTCGTGCTTCTGGAAGAACAACTCGCCTTGGATGCCGCTGGGTCCTCGGACCAGCGAGCAGGGGCGGCCTTGGAGATGCGGCAGCATCCACTCGGCCACCGACTCGTAGTAGCGCACCAGGTCGAGCTTCGTGAGGCCCGTGCTCGGGTCGATGACACGTTCGGCGTTGCTGACCTTGACGCTGCCCGCCGCCGCCTTGCCGGCCGGCTTCGACGGCCCCGGGCCCATCTGCTTCGCGGTCTCGCGCACGATGACGCTGGCCGGCTTGTCGGTGCGCAGGGAGACGTACGACGCATGCCGGATCTGCCCCTCGGGCGTCCACTCGGCGAATTCGACCTCGGCGACCGTGACCGGCTTCACCCAGCGTTCGCTGCCCGCCACCCGCTTCGACCACCGCCCGGGCTTGCTGGCGCCCGCGGCGAACGGCGGCTTGGGGACTTCGAGCTTGGCGAGCTTGCGCTTGATGTCCTGCGCTTCAGCCGAATCCCAGCCCGTGCCCACGCTGCCGACCGAAACCAGGTCGCCGTTCGGCGCGTGCACGCCGAGCAGCAGGCTGCCGATCTGTGGCGATCCGTCGGTCCGGTCGGTGTAGCCGCACACCACGAACTCCTGGCGCTGCTTGCACTTGAGCTTGAGCCAGGTCTCCGATCGCCTGGACACGTAGGGGGCGTCCAGGCGCTTGGCGATCACGCCCTCGAGGTTCATCTGGCAGGCCGAGCTGAGGATGGAGGCCGGGTCGGATTCGAAATCGGCGCTGTACCGGATGTGTTCCGTCGCCCGTTCGTCCAGCAGCGCCTTCAGCAGCTGGCGCCGCGCGCCGAGCGCCACCTCGCGCAGGTCGTACCCTTCGAAGTACGGGACGTCGAACAGGAACAACACGATCGCGTCGCTGCCGGCGCCGCGGTCGAAGGCTTTTTGCAAGGCGTTGAAACTCGGCAGGCCCTGCTCGTTCAGCACCACGATCTCGCCGTCGAGCCAGGCGGACTTGAGGCCTAGCCGCTCCAGTTCCTGGACCAGCCGCGGCATCCTGGCGGACCAGTCATGGCCGCCGCGGGTGATGATCGAGGCCTTGCCGCGCTGGATCCGGGCCATGACGCGGTAGCCGTCGAACTTGATCTCGTAGACCCACTCGCCGTCGGCCGGCACCCCGGACGCCAGCGTCGCGAGCTGGGGCGACATGGTGGCAGGCATGGGCGCCTTCTTCGCGCCGGGAACGGCAGATTGCCCGCTGGCCGCCTTCTTCGAGCTTGGCGTCGGCGCGCCGGTCTTCACCTTGGCGCGCGGTGAGGAGGTTGGCGCCACGGCGCGCAACGGTTTCGCGATGACGCTGTCGGGCAGCGCCGACACGACGTCGTAGTCGGCCTTCGCGCGGGCGAACTCGTCGCGCTTCTTGAACAGCAGCCAGGGCTCCTGCTTCTCGCCGCCCTTGGCGATCTTCACGAGTTCCCAGAGCCCTTCCATCTTCTGGCCATGCATGCGGAAGACCAGCTTTCCCTTGGCGAGGCCCTCGTGCGGATTGCCGACGGGCTCCCACGTTCCGTTGTCCCAGACGATGACCGTGCCCGCACCGTACTGCTTCGGCGGAATCGTCCCCTCGAACGAGCCGTAGGACAGCGGATGGTCTTCCACGTGGATCGCCATCCGCTTGTCGGCGGGGTCGTAACTCGGCCCCTTCGGTACGGCCCACGAGACCAGGACGCCGTCGAGTTCCAGCCGGAAGTCGTAGTGGAGGCGCGACGCATCGTGCTTCTGGATCACGAAGGACAAGGCCTTGCCGGGCTTGGCGCGCTGCCCGCGCGGCTCGGACGTGACCGCGAAGTCCCGCTTGGCCCAGTACCGGGCAAGCGGGTCGGCGGTGGTGTCGCGAGCGGCCATCCTGGGACTGTGGGAACCGGCAACCGACCTGCAAGACGGTCGCCCGCGCGTTTGGCTGTGGGATTCGCCCTCCAACAGGACCCGCTTCAGTCCGTCCCTGCGCGCCCTTGCACCCCGTCACTTTGAGGTCCCGCCGTCGACACCGTCGGCGGATAGCGCATGAGCAGGAGACCCACATGGCAGATGACAAGAGCAAACCGGGCGGCCAGGACCGCACGCGCATCAACGTGAACGAGGACTACGAGCTGCGCGACTGGTCCAAAAAGCTCGGCGTCACGCCCGAGCAGTTGAAGGCCGCCGTCAAAGCCGTCGGCACCAGTGCCGAGGCGGTCGAAAAGCACCTCAAGGGCAAATAGAGCGGCGGCTAGGCGTCCTCGTCGCCCGGAGGCGCCGGCGCCTCGCGCGTCAGGCGCCGGTAGGCGCTGAAGTGCCGCAGCGCGGCCTGGGGATCTTCAAGCTGCTCGTGCAGCCGCCCCAGGTTGTAGTGGGCATCCGCCAACCCGGGGTCGAGTTCGAGCGCGCGGGCATAAGCCTGGGCCGCGGCCGCGAGTTGGCCCGCATCCTCCAGCGCGATGGCGTAGTTGAATTGCACGGGCGCGGAGGCTGCGAGGGTCGGAAGCGCCTGCTCGTACAGCTGGACCGCCTCGGCGCAGCGGTGGCTGTCGCACAGCAGCGCTCCCAAATTCAGGATGGCGTCCACGAAGTCGGGCGCGGCCTCGAGGGCAGACCTGTACGCCGCTTCGGCGCCTGCCGGGTCGGTCGCCTCCAGCGATGCACCGAGGTTCACGAGGGCCTCGGGGGTCTGGCCGGAGGCGGTGGCGGGGTCGTCGGGGGTCCTCGGATCGATGAACGCGAGCTCCCCACCGTTCGACGTCACCTCGAAATCCATCAGCATCTGCCCGGAGGTCGCTTCCCAGGTGCTGTCCCTTGTCCGCACGGCGACCTCCTCGCCCACGGCGGAGATGCGCAGGCCCGTGAGAGGCAGCTCCCGTGGCAGGGAGGCCCTGAGGCTCTGCAGGGAGCGCAGGATCTTGCGTGGGGGGATGTGTGCCCGTTGGAGGTCGTAGGCCGTGCGCAGAAGCATGACGTCCTGGAACTCGAAGCGATGCTCGTTGCGGCGCCCGCGGGTCGGCGACACGAAGCCTGCACGCACCAGGCGATCGATGATCGCCCTCGAAATGCCCAGCATCTGCTGGACTCGTCGAACGGTGTAGCCTGCGGTCGCCTCGGATTTCACTTCTTCGCTCGTGCGCGGGACGGGGCCGGAGCGGGTGCCGGGGCGCTCACCGGCGCGCGGCGTGCCGACTTGCGCTCCTTCGCTTCCAGCATCGGCGTGACGTTGGTCCGGGTCGACTTGGCGGTCGGCTTGCCCGTCCGGGCGGCGCCCGAAGCGGCCTTGCTGCCGAGGCTGGCCTTCAGTGCGTCCATCAGGTCGATGACCTGGCCGCTGGCGGCGTCCTCGGTGTGGGCGGACGCCACGATCTGCTTGCCGGCGATCTTCTCGTCGATGGCCGCGAGGACCCGTTGCTTCTCCTCGTCCTCGAACTGGGCGGGATCGAACGTGTCCTGCGAGATCTGCTCGATGAGCTGGAGCGCGAGCTGCAACTCGGCCGGCGCGACCGTGACTTTTTCGATGTCGAGGTCCTGCAGGGAGCGGACCTCGTCCGCGTACAGGAGCTGCTGCAGGATGAGGCCGTCCTCGACCGGGCGGACCTGGACGACATGCTGCTTGGCCTTCCAGGCCCATTTCGCGAGCGCGCAGCGGCCGCTCTTGCGCATCGCTTCGGCGAGCAGCGCATAGGGCTTGCCGCCACGCTTGTCCGGGGCCAGCAGATAGGCCTTGTCGTAGAACACCGGGTCGATGGTCTTGATCGGGACGAAGGCCACGATCTCGATGACGTGGCTGCTCCCCTCCTCGAGCGCCTTCAGCTCCTCGGGGGTGAAGAGGACGAAATGGTCCTTCTCGAACTCGTAGCCCTTGACCATCTCCGCGCGCTCGACCACTTTGCGGGTCTTCTCGGAGATGTACTGCTGCTTCACGCGCTCGCCGTTCTTGGTGAGCATGTTGAAGCGGATCTCGCTGGAGCTCTCCGTGGCGGAGTAGAGGCGCACCGGGATCGACACCAGGCCGAAGCTCAGCGTGAGCGACGCGATAGAACGAGCGGCCATGCGAACTCCTTAGCGCCTTGGAAGGCGAAACGCCACCTGCCCACGACAGGCGAGAGAAGATGCTAGGTCTCGGTGTTGCGGCGCGTCAATAGAGCCGTCTGCTCCATGATGCGTAGGAAAACTTCTGGCCTCTCGGTTGCCGTGGGTGTAACCCTCTCATGCAGAAATCTCGGGTGGGAAACACTCGGGCTTCTGCTTGGCAGCGTCTGCCGACATCCCTTGGCCTCGCGCGAATGGGTACTATCGGCCAGGGAGCTGACCTTGAACGACGTGGTCAATCGTAAGGGCCGTATTCGACCAGCAGGTCTCTCATGGCATCCTCGACGCCGTAGCCGATGTTCTGACTGATGCGACACACAGCTCTCAGTCGTTCCATGAACAAAGGCCGTTGCGCGTCCGGCAGCCTCGCAATGGCCTGCAACGCCTGCTCGAACATTCGCACCAACGCGCTGAAAAAGCTCTCGTCTTGCAGGCCGACTTCGACGCTGAAGCCTAATGCGCGCTCGCAGTAGAAAACCATCAATTCTGCGAGGCCCTCCGGTCGGCCAATGGCCCTCTTGTAATTCGCGATGGACTTCTTGGCCTCGGCGACGGACGCGTTCAGGTTCCGGAACATGTCTGGCCAGAGCCAACGGTTGATGGGGGTTTTGTATGGCTCCAGGACATCTTCGTTCGGCTCGAAGCGGGCGTGAAGGAATACTTGGTTGTCTTCGCTGGCCGTGTACAGGTCATGCAACAGGCCGACCAGTCCATCGTGGTCGAAGTGGGTCAGCCTGGCCTTTACGTCGCTCCAGGACGTGGCCTTCCGAGTCTTGCTTGCTTTCATCTGTGCGCTGCCGGATTTGAAGCCCGTACGACCCCTTTCGGGGAGATCATGTTGGCTGGGCGAAAGCCAAACTCCCAAAGTACCATCGTAAAGTCGAACTGCCGCCTCGCGGCGGCCGCGGCGAATCAGAGGCAGTGTCGTGCAGGCGGTCCGCTGTCGAACGTTGAGGGGCGATGCTATGAAATACGACATGGTCAAGGTCGAAGAGGCGCTTCTGGCGCTGCTCGGCGTCTTCGAGTTCGAAAACGGACGCGTATGGAAGCGATATGACTTCGCAACCATGGACGGTCTACACAAAAAAGGGCTCATCACAGAGGCCCACGGCAGGCAGGAGTCGGTCTACCTGACGGACGAGGGGATGCGCCGAGCCAAGGCACTCGCGGCCAAACACTTTTGGACCAACGGGGCGGCGCCGGCGCGCCAATAGCTGCGGCAGAATTCGGCCCAACAGCTGTCGCTCACCATGAGTGGTCCATTTGACATGAAGACGCCTACCTACGTCGTCCCCACAGAAAAGCCTGGTCTCCCGTGCCCCTGCTGCCGCCATATCACTCTCGCAGAGCGCGGCGGGTACGAGATTTGTCCAGTGTGTTTCTGGGAGGACGACGGACAGGACGACGATGACGCATCCGTCGTTCGAGGAGGTCCGAACGGGAGCCTCAGTCTGGCTCAGGCCAGGGAGAACTTCAGGTCGCTGGGCGCCTGCGATGAACGAAGTGTTCAACGTGTTCGAAAACCATACCTGTTTGAGTTGCCGTGACCT